>JAYTTM010000857.1:0-1173 GCA_043745055.1 Chitinophagaceae bacterium
ACAACAATGCAATAAGTGTAATGGGAGAAACAAATGGAATGAATTTATTTTGATACCACTCCTCCCCTTTAAGTTTTAGTAAAATATACCTGGTTAAAAATCCTGCTGCAAAGGGTGTACCCAAATAAATAGCTACACTTTTTGCAATCTGGCCAATTGTAATATCCACTTCATATCCGCTAATGCCAAATAATGGGGGCAGTACGGTAATGAAAATATAGGCGTACACACTGTACAATAATACCTGGAAGACACTGTTTAGTGCTACCAGGCCTGCAGCATATTCCCTGCTGCCTTCGGCCAGTTCGTTCCATACAATTACCATGGCAATACACCTTGCCAAACCAATTAAAATTAAGCCAATCATATATGCCGGATAGCCATGCAAAAAAATAATTGCCAGCAAAAACATAAGTATTGGCCCTATCACCCAATTGAGTAATAAGGAAACACCCAGCACTTTTGTATTCTTAAATACCTCTTTTAATTTATCATATTTCACTTTGGTAAAAGGAGGATACATCATTAATATCAACCCTATTGCCAGAGGAATATTGGTGGTGCCCGTAGAAAACGAATTGATGAAAGTGGATGATGAAGGAAAAAAATACCCAATACCAACACCTATAGCCATGGCCAAAAAAATCCACAGTGTAAGGTATCTATCCAAAAAACCTAATTTTTTTCTCTCAAGTGCCGGGGCACAATTATTTGCAGACATAAATATGTAGTCTATTTATTTAAAAAAGAAGTCAGCTTTTAAATCCCCGACTTCCATGAAATTATTTATTAACAACAGCCGCTACCCGGCTCGCAACAATTCTTTTCATCTTTTGCTGGCTTCTCAGCATATACAGTAATGCTGGTAATTTTTGTTTTGCCATTTTTATACGTTTCAATTTCAGCAGCACTTAAATAATTGGCCAAAATATCATCGGGAATATGGATGGCTTTGTCTTTTTGCAAAGTGATATTTTTAAAACCGGCAGCTTCAATAATTTCTAAATAAACCTGCTTTTGAATAGCCCCGCTAACACAGCCTGCATACAATTCAGCCACTTCTTTCCATTTGGCTGGCAGTTCGCCTTCCAGTACAATATCGGATATAGAGAAATGTCCACCGGGTTTTAATACCCTGAAAATTTCGCTGATTACTTTGTGTTTGTTGGGCAC
>JAYTTM010000858.1:0-1172 GCA_043745055.1 Chitinophagaceae bacterium
GTTTAGAGAGGATTGGACTATCATAAGTGATGCAGCAAATTTTATTTTTGACAGCAAGGCAACATGGACACACGTTGGGGAAGTAAGACTTAAAGATAAGCATGGTAAATCTGCAGGCAATATTGATTACGTTTTAGTTTCTTACGATGATAAAGGCCGTGTTTTGGATTTTGGGTCACTGGAAGTTCAGGCTGTTTACATTTCAGGGAATTTGACAGGGCCATTCACCGCATATTTAGAAAACCCTACACCTGACTTTAGCTGGACACAGGCTTTCAAATTTCCAAAGCCTGATTATCTATCTTCATCTAGAAAAAGACTTATTCCACAAATAATTGCGAAAGGTTCTATCTTGAAACAATGGAACAAAAAACAAGTTGTCGCATTACAAAAAAGTTTTTATAACACATTACCTTCTCTTCCAGAGTTTGATAAATCTGAATCTGATTTTGCATTTTTTCTCTATGACCTTGTGCCGGATAAGAAAACTAAAATATTATCTCTCAAACTTCAAAGAGTTGTCTATACAAAATTTGCCAGTGCATTAGAACAAATTGCCAAATTTGAAGCAGGCTCTATTACTCAATTCACTGAAATACTACAGAAGAAACTTGATGCTAAAAGAGCAGGAGCATCTGATTTTGATAACCTTGAAAACGTAGTTGTAGAATGAAAAATCAAATGACTATGTTCGATATTGGTGAACAAAGCTCCACACAATCTATCATCAATGTTGCATCAGTTCCGCAACGCAGCCCATTCCGTTACCCAGGCGGCAAGACATGGTTAATTCCGACAGTTAGACAATGGTTAAAACAGGATGGCAAAATAGCAAATGAATTAATAGAACCATTTGCAGGCGGCGCTATTGTTAGTTTGACAGCGGCATTTGAAAAAATGGCCGAACACATTACAATGGTTGAAATGGACGAAGAAATTGCTGCGGTTTGGGAAGTTATTTTAAATGGTAAAAACAAATGGCTTGCAGACAAAATTTACTCTTACGACTTGACACATGCAAACGTAAAAGCCGAATTAGAAAACCCAAACAAAAAACTGCAAGACATTGCATTTTGTACAATATTAAAGAACAGAGTTTTTCATGGAGGTATTCTTGCTAAAGGTTCTGGAATGATTAAAAATGGGGAGAATGGGAAAGGAATTACTTCTCG
>JAYTTM010000859.1:0-16436 GCA_043745055.1 Chitinophagaceae bacterium
CCTATTTTGTAAACAAAGTTCAATATTGATATAAAGTAAAAGAGTGCGACGCCTATAAAGCTGAATAAAGATTAAAAGCCGATAACAAAAAATAAAAAAACATGAATTTTTTTGAACAACAACAGAATGAATTTGCAGGCAGGCATATTGGTCCTGATGAACAGGAAACCAAGGAGATGCTTGATGTAATTGGAGTTAGCAGCACTGAAGAATTGATTAGCCTGACAATACCAGACAGCATTCGCATAAAAACCGACCTTAAAGTTCCTGCTGCAATCAGTGAATACGAGTACCTGAAAGAGCTGAAAAAAGTGGCTGCAAAAAATAAGGTTTTCAAAAGTTATATTGGGCAAGGTTATTACGATACCATTACACCCAGTGTAATTTTACGCAACGTTTTTGAAAATCCGGGTTGGTACACTCAATACACCCCTTACCAGGCAGAAATTTCACAGGGTAGATTGGAAAGTTTGCTCAACTTTCAAACTATGGTGAGTGACCTTACAGCTTTGCCCATTGCCAATGCTAGTTTACTGGATGAAGCTACGGCCGCCGCTGAAGCTATGGCGATGTTGTTTAATCACAAAAACAAAGATCACGACCATATTGCTGCTCCGCACTTTTTTGTGGATGAAAAATTATTTATACAAACCAAAGATGTGTTGATTACAAGAGCAGCACCCATTGGTATTAAACTTGTTTTTGGCAATTACCGAACAGCCGTTTTAGATGAGACTTATTTTGGTGCCATTATACAATATCCGGATACTGATGGATTGGTTACAGATTACCGTGCTTTTATTGAAAGAGCACATCAATGCAATGCATTGGTTGTAATGGCTACCGATTTGCTGGCGCTTACCTTGCTTACACCTCCGGGTGAATTGGGTGCTGATGTTGCCATTGGCTCTACACAGCGCCTAGGTGTACCCATGGGTTTTGGCGGTCCACATGCAGCTTTTTTTGCAACAAAAGATGAATTTAAAAGAACCATACCGGGGAGAATAATTGGTGTAACGATTGATGCCCAGGGAAACCGTTGCCTGCGGATGGCATTGCAAACAAGGGAACAGCACATTCGCCGGGAAAAGGCCACCAGCAACATTTGTACGGCGCAGGCATTATTGAGTAATATGGCTGCCATGTATGCAATTTATCATGGGCCGGATGGATTGACAACTATTGCAAAAAGAACCAGCCTGCTTGCGCTTACTTTAAGTAACGAATTAGAAGAACTTGGCTTTACCAATGTAAATGAATATTTTTTTGATACGATAAAAGTAGTTGTGCCCAATGCTGATATTATTATCAAAATGGCAGAAGTTCAACAAATGAATTTTAACCGCATTGATGAAAAACACATTGGCATTGCATTAGATGAAACAACTACCCAACTGGATATTATAGACATTTTAGGTGTTTTTGCGAAATCTATTCACATTGATACCATTTCAGCAAGTTTTAATTTTGATGAATCCCTTTCAAATATTCCTTTCAGCTTATCAAGAACCACTGATTTTTTGCAGCATCCTGTTTTTAATACCCATCGCAGCGAAAGCCAGCTGATGCGATATATTAAATTTTTAGAGAACAAAGATTTAAGTTTAAACATATCGATGATTAGTCTTGGCAGCTGCACCATGAAGCTGAATGCTGCCAGTGAATTGATACCTGTTAGCTGGTCGGAATTTAGCAAGTTGCATCCATTTGCACCAGCAAGCCAAACGGCAGGTTATCAGCAGATAATTACAGAACTGGAAAACTACCTAACTATTATTACCGGTTTTGCTGCTACTTCTTTGCAACCCAATAGTGGCGCACAAGGCGAATATGCCGGGCTGCTGGCTATCAGGCGCTACCATATTTCAAGGGGAGAAAGTCACCGTAATGTTGTACTCATTCCTATTTCGGCACATGGCACCAACCCTGCCAGTGCTGTAATGGCAGGTATGAAGGTAGTAGTAACCAAATGTGATGAAGCTGGTAATATAGATGTGGAAGATTTAAAAACAAAAGCAGCTGAACATGCCAATGACTTAGCAGCGCTGATGGTTACTTATCCATCTACCCACGGTGTTTTTGAAGAAAGCATTAAGGAAATTTGTGCAACCATACATGCGTATGGCGGCCAGGTTTACATGGATGGTGCTAATATGAATGCCCAGGTTGGCCTCACCAGTCCGGGCATGATTGGTGCAGATGTTTGTCACCTGAATTTGCATAAAACATTTGCCATTCCACATGGCGGTGGTGGACCGGGTGTTGGGCCGATATGTGTGGCCAAACAATTGGTGCCCTTTTTACCGGCAACTGAAAAAATTGGTAATGGTGGGCAGGTTTCTGCAGCTCCATACGGCAGTGCAAGTATTTTATTAATTAGTTACGCTTATATAAAAATGCTGGGTTACAATGGAATCCGCAGCGCAACCGAGTATGCCATTTTAAATGCCAATTACATGAAAGTAAGACTGGAGCAGTTTTACAAAATATTGTACAGTGGTAAAAACGGCACAGCAGCTCATGAATTTATTGTTGACTTGCGTCCGTTTAAAGCAAGTGCTGGTATTGAGGCAGAAGATGTTGCCAAGCGCTTGATGGATTATGGATTTCATGCCCCTACCCTTTCATTTCCTGTAGCAGGAACATTAATGATTGAGCCTACAGAAAGTGAAGATAAAGCAGAGCTTGACCGTTTTTGTGATGCGCTGATATGCATTTATCATGAAATAAAAGCCATTGAAAACGGCGAAGCAGATAAGAAAGACAACGTACTTAAAAATGCTCCTCACACTCAACATGTAATATGTGCCAACGAATGGACGAGACCTTATACAAGGGAGCATGCAGCATTCCCGTTACCATATATAAAAGGCAATAAATTCTGGCCAAGCATCAGCAGGGTTAATAATACTTATGGAGATAGAAATTTAATTTGCACTTGTGAGCCAATAGAAAGTTACATGGAAGCTGTGGCAAATTAAAGAACGTTATTTTATAACAAAAAAGGTTCAACTATCAGTTGAACCTTTTTTAATTGGTATTATTTTGTGTTTGAAACTATTTTTATCGTTTTGTACCACCCGAAATTTTTGATAGGTTCAATTGAACTCTAAACAATTTTTGATTGCTTATAAAAAAACCAGCAATCTAATGCATGTACTCAAATGATATTGTGTTAAAAAAAAGAATAACTAAATACAAATTGAATGCAGCCTATTTAAATTACGGCTAAAATTAAACTACAGGAGTTTGCTTAGGCAAGGTAATTCTGTTGAATTCTGCGCCACTGAAAATTTTAGCAAGCCTGTTATCTTTCGATTCCATCCACTCGCTGATATGAGTTTCAGTTACAATACGCCAAAAGTTTTTTGATTTAAGATCATCGTAGTCGTTCGACTGAACAAATATTCCCATAATCGTATTTCTTTTTTTAAATTCAATCTTTACTGTTTTTTTAGAAAGGTTTCCAGCTTCGATGAATTTGGCTACTGCTTCGTTTATCATTTTAAAAATTTTTGCGAAAGTAGCCTAATTTAGTCAAAAACCCGAAGTTTTTAATCACTATTCTCAATTAGGTACAAAGAGGCGTGGCCCCGGTTGATATTGTAACAACGGGTTTCAACCCGTTGATGAAGTAAAAAATAATCTAATGAGAACCGTAGGTTCGGTACATATAAAAAAGTGGCAACAAATACTTAAAAATAGGCAGTTGTGATTAAACACACAACAAAATGTGCCGAGCCTACGGCTCTTAAATAAAAGGTTTCTTAATGCACAACGGATTACAAGCCGTTGTTACAAGACAGAAACGAGCCTACGGCTCTACAATAGACGTCTAATGTAGCTGCACCAGTATAACTATAGTGAGTTACCTAATTGCACTAAATTCGGATAGTTATTAAGTTTTTATGAGCAAGTGAACCAGTTTGTATAATTTCTAATAAGCCCTTACTCAATTATTTTAACGGGAATTGCCGAGCCTTTTCTATTTTTACAAATTGTGTTACAATTAATTACCAATGAAAATAACTGATTTTTTACATCACCAATGGCTGGGATTCTGGAGGGCTCGCAACGCCAACAAAAGTCTGGCTTTGCAAATTATACTGGGTATTTTTTACCTATTTATTCTGTTGGAGGTGGCCGCTTTGGGTATTGCGCTACCATTTTTTATTCAGGATTTTTTACCCGGCAAAGAACCTGTGGCTGTATTTTGCTCTTACATTATTTACTATTTTTTAATTGGCCTGCTGGTTCGTTTTCAAATGCAGGATTTGCCATCACTTAGCATACAGCCCTACCTGGGCCAAAACATACAACGAAGCAGCATGTTGAAGTTTTTAAATGTGCGTTCTTTGTTTCACCTGTTTAATTTTTTGCCGTTGTTTGTTTTTATCCCTTTTACGATTGTACAAATAGCACCCCAATACGGAACAACTTCAGCTTTGTGTTTTTTTGCTGCCATGCTTGCTTTGGTGCTGAACAATCATTTTGTTACCATATATACCAAGCGAAAATCTACCGACAATAGCAAATGGCTATTAAGCATCGTAGTTTTGCTATTTGCATTTAAAGCGCTTGACTATTTTAAACTGGTATCTTTTGAAAAATCTTCCACAGCCATTTTTGTTTACCTGCTGCATCACCCAATACTTTGCCTGTTGCCCATTGCAATAGCAGTTACAACATTTTATATTAACAATAATTATCTCCGCAACCACCTTTACCTAGAGGAATTAGTGAATGAGACCAAGCTGAGCACAGGCAAAAATTTTGCCTTCCTTAATAAATTTGGAGATACCGGCGATATCATTGCCCTTGACCTGAAATTAATTATTAGAAACAAACGGCCTAAATCGCTGGTGATTTTATCGGGCGTTATTTTATTCTACGGCTTTATGTTTTATCCGCAATATTTGCGATCAGCAAACTATAGCATGCTGTTTCTTTTTGCCCTGTTGATTACCGGGTTATTTATTTCCAATTATGGCCAGTTTTTATTCAGCTGGCAGAGCAGTCATTTTGATGGAATGATGACTTCCAACATCAACATGAAACAATACATAAAAGCAAAGTTTGCCTTGTTTTTAACAGTGTGTACCCTACAGTTTTTAATTGCTAGCCTATACGGTTTTATGAGTTGGAGAATTTTACCCATACAATTAGCTGCTTACCTATATAGCATTGGTGTAAATACATTCATTACTATTTATGCAGCAACTTATAATTACAGATACCTTAATCTAAACAAATCTGCCAACATGAATTTTCAGGGTGTTGGAGCCATGCAATGGGTACAAAATTTATTAATTTCTTTTGGCCCTGTTTTGCTATTTTATATCATCAATAAATTTGTTGGTTATTGGGCAGCTGTAGTATCTATCAGCCTTCTCGGCGTTGCAGGCTTTTTACTTCAAAACAGTATTATAAACTGGCTGGTTGTGCAGTTTACTATTCGCAAACATAAAATACTGGAGGGTTTCAGGGAAAGGTAAATCCGTAAGGTGTTTTTTATATTATGTGAGTTTTTTGGGAATGGTAAAATAAAAGGTGCTTCCTTTTCCTTCTGTAGCATTTAACCAAATTTCTCCACCCATATTTTCAATAATTTTTTTTGTAATGGCAAGTCCAATGCCTGTTCCGGAGTACTCGTCTTTGTTATGCAGCCGTTGAAATAATACAAATATTTTTTCAAAATACTTATCGTTTATACCAATGCCATTGTCTGCCACAGAAAATTGCCAAAATTCCTTTGTTTCTGTAAATGAAATTGTAACGCATGGCGGCACATCTTTTTGCTGATACTTTAAACTGTTACTGATAAGGTTTTGAAAAACCTGCCGAACCGGCGTTTTAAAAGCACTTATAACAGGTAAAGCTGAACAGGTGATGGAGGCATTTTTTTCTTCTATTTGCTTACCCAACAGGATAAGTATTTCCGCTACCAGTTTATTTAAATCAACTGCTTCAGTAGTTTCTGCTGCTTTGCCTACTCTTGAAAACTCCAATAAGTCCAGGATAAGCTGTCTCATTCTATTGGCACCATCTACTGCAAAATGGATATATTGTTTTCCCCGCTCATCAACAACATCCATGTATTTCTTCTCCAGCTGAGATAAAAAACTGGACACCATTCTTAGTGGCTCCTGCAGATCGTGTGATGCTACATAGGCAAAATATTCCAGTTCTTTGTTAGAGATTGCAAGGTCTTGTGCCTGCTTTTGCAGAGTTACATTTAAGCCCTGCAACTGTTTTTCATTTTCCTTAATCTTACTGATATCCTGTGTGGCGCCAATCATTTGGATGGCCCTGCCATTTCCATCTCTTATAATGTAGCCCTTATCATAAACCTGCACATATTCCCCTAATGCATTTTTATAACGGTATTCATCTTCCCAATAATTATCGGTTGTATTGTTGAAAATATTTAAACGTCGTTCTTCCACCTTTTGCAGATCATCCGGATGTACTTTTTTTATCCAAAAATTTACGTCTTCATCTGCCAGTGCGGCATTGTGGCCAAATAATTTAAAAAACCCTTCCCCGGTTCTCATTACTTTACCTGTTTCAATATTCCAATCCCAAATAGCATCGCTGGTAGCAAGTGCTACCCGCTGGTAACGTTCATTGGATAGCCTCAGTTTTTCAACAGAATTCTTTTTATCAGTAATATCAGTCGAGTTAAAACTTACACCGATAATCTGCTGCTGATCATCATATATAGGAATGTGCCTGAAATTCCACCAGCTGCTTTCCTTTCCCGGAATCTCGAGTTTAAATTCTTTATCAACATAGTTGCCCTTTAGTGCTTCTTTAAAGTCCAGAATAAAAATATCCCTTTTAGTGGGAATGGTAAAATCAAGAATATTTTGGCCGATTGTAATACTTACGCCAAAAATTTTCAAAGCATTTTGATTGGCGTTACTGTTAAAATCTAATATACCATAGTTTTTATCTACCAGAATTACAGCGTCGGTAGTAGCTTCAAAAAATGCACGAATTCGGCTTTGGGAATCCCTCAACTTTGCCTCTATTGATTTTTTTTCAGTAATGTCTTGCACAATGCCAGTCAATTTTACAGGTTTATCATCCTGCAAAGTAACCTGGCAGGTGGTACGAATGGTTATTCGTCGTCCTTTCAATGTTACTTTTTCCAGTTCCAGGTCATAAGGTATTCCGTGAATTTTGGCGGCCTCCAGTGCTGCTAACAATATATTTTTTGAATCAGGCAAACAATAGTTCATCCCCAAATTCGAATCAAAATCTTCAGGAGTTGTATCATGAATTCGATAGACTTCGTTGGTCCAGGTATGTTTGTTGGATAACAGATTAATTTCCCAACCACCCAACTTGCCAATAGATTGAGAGGCTTCCAATAATCGTGTGTTGAAATATTGTGCTTCTTCAGCCAGTTTTTTATTTGTAATATCCTGTATAATACCAATTAAACTAACCGGATTATTGTTTTCATCAAACCTTATAACACCCGATCCGTGTACCCAACGTTCCGCACCATCAAATAGCCGGATTATTTTGTACTCTTTATCGAAATTTTTCTTTTCAATTACTATTTCCTCCAGGTAATCTTTCATTTTTCCGGAAAAATCCGGATGTATTAAATCAATCCATCCCTGCACTGTATGCGGATAGTTGTCTGTTATTCCCAATATGGTATCCAATACTCCGGAGCTTTTCCAAATACCGGTTTCGAAATCTAAATTATAGCTGCCAATATTTGCAGCTTGCTGAGATTCTTTCAAAAAATGTTCGGTTTCTTTTAGATCACTTTCAGCTAGTTTATTGGCAGTTATGTCTCTGGATATGCCCATAATGGAATCAAAGGCTCCATTACGATCAAATAATGGCGATAAATTAGAGGTATGCCAACACCAATTCCCGTTTTTGTGTTTAATACGGTACTCTATTCCATTTTGCTTTTGGCCACTTACAAAAGCCAGTTCTAATGTTGCAAAGCAGGTTGCTTTATCGCTTGGATGAACAAGTTCATCAATGATTGCTTTTCCAATAAATTGGTTTACCCCATAGCCCATTGTATCTGTCCAGTTGGGAGATACATAAGTTAAAATACCCTTATCGGAAAGTGAATAAATAATATCGTTGGCATTTTCAACCAAATACCTAAACCTCTTTTCTTTATTCCTTAGTTCTACAGCTTCCTGTTGATTTTTTTGCTCAATTTTTTTTTGTTCAGTTATATCACGTGCATAAACGGACAACCCTTCGGGTGATGGATAAATATGATACTCAAACCAAACCTGCTGGTCCGGATAAAATTGCTTGTTATAAATGTACTGTTGTGTTTGCAAGGCTTTTTGAAAATCCTGGTACAACAAATACTCTTTTAATTGAGGGATAATTTGTAATATATGTTTGCCAATTACCTGCTGGCATTTAATACCGATTGCAGCAGCTGCCGCTTTATTCAGGTACTGATAATTGAGGTCTAAATCCAGCAGGAAAACATTGTCTGTTAAACGATCTAAGATTGCATTTTTTGCATCCATCCTTTACTTATATTAAAAATAATCTAACCTTTAATTGGTTCAAATTTTCCATTCTCTTTAATAGCTACACATTAATTTTTTACTCTTACAATTACTCTGTACTGATGGCAGAAATAAAAATTTGTATGCATTGTAGTGTAAGATGCCATCCAATTAATTATAGTCGATTTTAATCAAATAATTCCGGTACCAGTATCTAATAAAAACAGGCATTTTTTGTATTGGTTTATTAAAAGACACTAAGTAATAATTTAATCGAAGATTAAAGTAAAAATTGATTAATAAAATATTGTAAAATCATAAAATTATCAACAGTAAGTTAAAAATAATAGTTATAGTTGATAAACATATCATAATAAAATTAATGATCCAGATTATTACACCGGCATTGTAAATAATCTACATTGTTTGAGAGACAAATTATTGCTGCTTACTTTATAGTAGAGAAGGCGGACAGTTAAATAAACAGAAAACTTTTAATCGTAAAAATTTAAAAAACGACAGGTTTAAAAAGTATACAAAATAATTATTATGAACACAAATTAAACCCGGATGTGTTTGGATGTTTTAAATTATATCAAAGCACATTGCCGATGAATTTCACCGTGAAAATTTATTTCTATTTACAATCTTTATGCGTCTCTTTAAAAAAAAGTACAATCTTTCCAAAGCATCCAATCATAGAAAATACTTTCAAAAAAGACCACATCTCTTTCAGCCACCCATTGATTGCAACAAATGCAATTCAAATAATTGTTTGCACTAAATTTCCAGGCGTTCCAAAACCAACATTGTTTCCATCAGCTTATTCCAGGCTATTTGCCACTCACTTTTCTCCTGTAGTAGCCTTTCCTGCTCTTCTGTAGATTTGCCATGTTTATTTTCCATGTACTCATCAAACTTACTGAGCGATTTTTTATGCAATTCGTCTAATTCTTCTTTGTGTGTCATGGTAGTAGTTTTAATTGTTTTTTTAATAAAGATACCAGTCTTTTACAGCAGCGCAATTTATACCAATCAGGCTATAAATTAATACTGATATGGGCTTCCTCAATAAAAGCACATTGATTATTTTAGATGGTATTACCAGAATATTCTCTAAAAAACCTTTCGCCAAAAACCGATTGCCCATAAAATTCCCAACCAAACAGCCGATTGTAAACATCCCTTACCCATTTTGTAGAAAACATCTTTTAATATTTATTTACAAGATACAACAATTAAAAAAGGTATTCCCGGAGGGGAAAACATTTGGACCAAAAACAAATATTTCGCAACATTTTAGCAGGTAAAAAATGATTTATCCGGCATCATTTGCTTACTTTGTTTGCTTATCAAAAATCAACTACCGGGTATGTTCAAAAAAAGGTTCACTAGCATTATCATCCTGCTTATTTTATCTTCCCTTTATTTAAATGTGCTGCATGCACAACGTATTGACTCCATATTGGGAATTATGGAAACAAAATATCCACAGGAAAAAATACATGTTCAATTTGATAAATTGTATTACAATGCGGGTGAAACTATTTGGTTTAAGGCATACATAGTAGCAGATAATTTACCCGGTGCTATCAGCAAAACCATGTATGCAGATCTTTTAGACGAAAAAGGCAGTTTGTTGCAGCGAAAAATGATGCCTATAATACAAGCAGGGGCTGCCTCCAGCTTCGACCTGCCGGATACAATGCAGACCTCCAGGCTGTTTTTAAGGGCTTATACCAAATGGATGCTGAATTTTGATTCCACGCTGATTTATACCAAACCCATACAGATTATTCCTGCAAAAAATGTACCCAAAAAAACAGCTCAAGCCATCACATACAATGTTCAATTCTTCCCCGAAAGTGGCGACCTGGTTGAAAATATTTCAACTGTTGTAGCATTTAAAGCAAATGATAACCAGGGTATTCCTTTTAACATTAAAGGAGATATACTAGATAGCAAAGGCAAAAAAGTAAGCTCCTTTGCTGCAGTACATGATGGCATGGGTTCCTTTGAATTATTGCCCCTGCCCAGCGAAAAATATATCGCTACCTGGAAAGATAAAAATGGAATAAAACACGAAACAGTATTACCCATTTCTAAAAAACAAGGAGCGGTATTATCTGTTGCCGTTACCGGCGATAAACTGTATTACACTATCAAACGTCCTGAGGAGGCAGCCACCAGTTTTACTTCATTTCAGGTGGTAGCTCAAATGCAACAGCGGGAAGTATATAGTGCCAGAATAAACATGTCGAAAAAAAACACTGTAATTGCACCGATTGAAACTGAAAATATGCCGAATGGCGTTTTGCAATTAACCATATTTAATGCCGATCAAATACCTGTTGCAGAGCGGATAGTATTTATAAACCATGACAATTATTCTTTTATAACAGATTTGCATGCGGTTGAAAAAAAACTTGATAAACGGGGTCGTAATGTTTTGCAGATAGACGTTGGTGATAACCTTTTAGCCAATTTGTCTATCTCGGTTACTGATGCCGGCATTAACCCTATTACAGAAAACGAGGAAAGTATTTACTCCCGGTTTTTACTCAGCAACGATTTAAAAGGAACAGTTTACAATCCTGCTTATTATTTTTCCAATACAGATGATTCGGTAAAAATCTTTCTGGATCTTGTAATGATGACCAATGGCTGGCGCAGGTTTAAATGGGAAGATGTATTGGCTGAAAAATGGCCGGTTATAAAAAACCTGCCGGATAATTTGCTCTCTATCAATGGCAGTGTATTGGGGCTATCCAGAACACAATTGTACCAAAAAGATTTGACGGGGATATTTAAAACAAAAAACGGCGCTATTACTATTTACAATATCCCAATTAATAAGGAAGGCTTATTTAATGAAACAGGTTTGAATTTTTTTGATACGGCACAACTATATTATTCATTGAGCAATGATAAAGACAAGGTACTCACTACCTCAGCAAGTTTTTCGTTCCTGAGCAATTTAACAAAAGCTCCACCTGCCGGAAATGCATTGCTTTCTTCCTTCTATCAGCCGCTTTTCCAAGATAGTGCTGTGCTCCTAAAAAACAATAGCATAGTGGCCCTTCTACGGAAACAGTCAGAATTTAATAAAGTAAAAACACTGGAAACAGTGCTGCTGGTAAGAAAACAAAAATCATTGAAAGAGAAAATGGAGAAGGAATACACTTCAGGTTTTTTTAGTGGTGGAGATGGTTATACTTTTACAACAGAGGATGACCCTTTTGCAAAATCAGCTATTAATGTACTTGCATATCTTCAGGGTAAAGTAGCAGGTTTGCAACTATCAACCGTTGGCCAGGGCAGTGCTACCTGGCGTGGAAGTGCCACCAGTATATTTTTGAATGAAATAAATTCTGATATCAATTCAGTGCAAACAATCAATATGAGTGATGTTGCTATGATAAAGGTATACAGGCCCCCGTTTTTTGGTGCAATGGGTGGTGGTACTGGCGGTGCAATTGCCATTTATACCAAAAAAGGCAGCAGAGACAATTCTCAGGTAAAAGGATTGCCTTTTACGCTTATTCATGGCTACTCATCTATCAAACAATTTTATATGCCGGATTACGAAACAGACCCGGAACCCAGTCTGAAAGATTATCGTACAACCCTTTACTGGAACCCTTTTTTAATTTTTGATAAAAGCCGCAGGCGAATTACCCTTCCTTTTTTTAACAGCGATAATTGCAAAAAACTCCGCATTACAATTGAGGGAATTAATGAGGCAGGTATGTTTACAAGAGAGGAAAGAATTATTGAGTAAGGTTATTTTAATGGTTTAGTAAATACTCCTTGCCATAAATTTCACATCAGCTTAGTTTAGTGAGTTTAGAAGTTTAGTTGCCCAATTAAGTTGCAAACTATTAGCAGGAATGATTACCTGTATAATAAATATTCTACCAATCAAATCGTTGTTTTGTTATTAACCTATCCGGGTAATATTAATGCCTTTTTATCAGGCCAGGTTTATCAGATAATCAAACAGATTTACTTCTGATGAAATACCAAATTTTTTCCTCAACCTGTAGCGGCTTATTTCAATACCTCTTACAGAAATATTCATCAATTGGGCAATTTCCTTGGTAGATAAATTCATTCTCAAATAGGCAGATAGTTTTAATTCATTCCCGGTAATAGTAGGATGTTTTTCTTTGACAACTACTACAAAGTCTCTGTGTACCTTATCAAAGTGCTGGGCAAAATGTTCCCAGTCTTTATCCATTTTATCATCCTCACTTAACACCTTTATCATTTTCTTTAATTCATTAATCGCTGTGTCATTGTCTAGTACTTTCATTAAGCGATTTAACTCGGATTTTACCTTTGTAAGCAACTCTCCTTTTTGTACCAGGTGCATGGCAGATGTAGCAAGCTCTGAGTTTTTAAAATCAATTTCGGCATGCAGTTTTTCATTCCTCAATCTTACAAGTTCGTTTGAAGCCTTATCTATTTCCAATTGATGCAGGTACTGTAATTTTCTCTGCTCTTCTTCGTACCTGGCTTCCTGCAGCTGGTATTTATTGCGCTGCCATCTGTTTAAAAAATACATTGCCAAACAAAGCAGTAAAAAGTAAATAAAATTAGCCAGGCTGGTTTTATACCAGGGTGGAAGTATTTTAAAACTATATGAAACCGGTGCAGATTCGTTACCCAGGTTATTACGTACTTTTATTTGAAAAGTATAATTTCCAGATGGTAGGTTGGTGTACTCCTTTTCTGTTTTATACGACCAGCTAACCCAGTTCTCATCAAAGCCCTGCAACTTGTAACTATATTCCAGGTTGGTTTGCTGGCCAAAAAGTGGAGAAGAAAATTCAAGCTGGATCGTTTTCCAGTTATTGTTAATCTCCGGGATTTTTTCTTTTATCTGAATTTGTTTCTCGTTGACTTCCGAAAAATAACCACCGAATAAAAGGCTGTCTTTTCCATCCACTATTTTCACAGTTCTTAACTGAACCTGCAATGCAGGCATATTCATTTTATATTTCTCATAGTTGATATGAAAAAAACCCTTCTCTCCTCCAACAAATATATTATTGGCATTTAAGGGGTAAATAAATTCAAACCCACTAAGCAATTTATTATTTAACTCCGGGAGGTAAATAATTTCAGGCTTCTTACCAGACATATCTACTACTCCTAAATTTTTTTCGTGAATAAACCAGATATTTCCTTCAGTATCTTCCTTTAAATAGCGAAGACTTTGGGAGCCAAGTATTTTTTGATAATAGTCGGCCGGCTCAAAAATATCTTTTGCCTGGTTGTAAAGGAAAATCCCCTTTTCTGTAGCCACCACCACCTCGTTTTTAATTTTATACACGTGGTTATTAAAAGTTGAAGGCAAGCCTTTTTTGCTTGTATAAAGCTGGGTTAAATACCGGCCATCTTTTGCTGGCATTATCCTATACACACCATGATATGGATGAGACACCCAAATATTGTCATATTTATCTATGGCAACAAATCTGGATGATTCATTAAAAGCAGGGATGTTTTCAGCAACTGAAAATGCTTCATTGGTATAATTTAAAAAGGTAAGTCCTTTATAATTACCCGCCATAGTTCTGGCTGACGGATACACAGAAGACATGGGTATAAAATTCCAAAATCCAGGAGTTGCTGAAATACGCTGAGCTATATTTTCATTAATATCAAAGGCACCTTCATGATGCCCCATCAACAATTTTCCATTAATTTCAGCAAGCCCCCATACCTGGCCTGAAGAATTGGCTACAGGTGAAAAAAGCCCCTTGCTGAAACTTAGATCTGTATTTTGCTGAAGTGGTACACTAAAAAGCCCGGCAGACGTACCTGCATAAAGTAAATTTTTATGAACAATGGCTGCGTAGCCAGAGCCATCCTGCGAAAAAGGTGTTATATGTTTAATGGCGCTATTATAGGCTATAAAGTCAATCCCATTGTTAAGTCCAAGCCATAAATTGCTTTGTTTATCAAGAAAAATACTAAGTACATTATTATTCTGCAGCCCTTCATTTTTGGAAAAACTTTGAATAATGTTCCCTTTTGAATCAGTTATATAAACACCGCCATTATTGGTAGCAAGGGCAATCCATTCTGCATTGATTGCAACGGCAGAATAAATTCTTTCCTTTTCAAAAATAAAATTGGCAGCAGAATTAATTTTTGAAAATACATTATCAGCAAGTGTAAAAAGACCGCTTTTAAGCGTTGTAATAATAATTCCCTCTTTTTGTACAGGTAAAATGGCTGTTATCGGATCATTTGCAGGTAACTTATTTAATGTTGGCAATTGTGCCCATACGTTATTCTCATAAGTGAGCAATCCATCCTTTGTGTCTTGAGAAAATAAGCGTCCATAGCAAACTCCCATATACAACCACTCGTTTGGCGCATTGTATACTGAAACAGCCTCATTGGTAATTTTAAAAATTTTACTGGGAGTACGAAAGAAAATATCTTTTTTAATAGATACAATATCCCATACATCTCCGAAAGCCTTATCTTTTTCAGGTATCAGCCGTGTAAGAGAATAGTACTCCAGTTTTCCATTTTTTGCAGGAGCAAAATATCCTAATTCATCCTGCCCACCAACATATATTCTATTATCAGCTCCAATCTCAATAGACCTTACAATGGTTTTATTAGGCAAAGGATATAATTTCCAATACTTGCCATCAAAACTAAGTAAGCCTTCATTGTTGGCAAGATAAATAATCCCGTTTTTGTCTTGTTTAATATCCCAGTTTTGCAAGCCTGCATTATATGTTCCCTTGTAATAATTTATCACATCAGGAAGTCCGATGGTATTTTGACAATATCCAACCATAGGAAAAAACAAGAAAAATAAAATTGTACGCCTCATCAACCAAATTTATTGTTTAGTGAAAATAGGAATAAATAGGTTGATGTAGTAAAGATGTAGTACTTACAGCTATAAAACAGGGCTTTTTTATTGCTGTTGTAGTATTGTAGTAGCACTTTATTTCTTGTGTGCAGGGGTAAACAATACTTTTGCTTAACGTTATTGATACTTCCAAAAACGATTGCTTTGTGACAATAAATACATCTTTTGCTCTATTTATTGTCAGCTAGTTTTAGACTTACCTATAATGATTCTTGCCCCCTGATGTAGCTATTCTCCATTTCTAAAACTAAAAAAATGAAAAAAAATTTCCTCTTGTTTCTCTGCTTCGTGCTATTTGCATTCAATGCAAAATCACAAAGCATCTTTATGGATGATTATGCTCCCGGTGTATCCTTTGTACCGTTCGGCGGTTCGGTAAATACCCTATCTATCGACCCAACTACAAAGCATTCTGGCACAGCATCTTTAAAAATACCAGTAACATCCGGCTATACAGGCGGGGCAATGGTAGCCGCAGCCGGTCAAAATTTATCTGCTTACAATGCAGTAACATTTTGGGCAAAAAACGATAACCCCGCATTTAAATTGGATGGTGTAGGGTTTGGCAACAATGCAGTTACAACTGTATATGCATGCGAACGCAATGGAATTACTTTAAGTTCTACCTGGACAAAATATTATATTCCAATCCCTGTAGCTTCTAAACTAACTGCTGAAACCGGTTTGTTTCACTTTGCAGAAGGTTCTGGCGAAGGTGCTTACAATATATGGCTAGATGATATACAGTTTGAGAATGTTGGAGCTGGCATTATTGGCACACCAACAGCTACTTTTATTACAGAGACTCAAACAAAGGAAGTAGGCCAAACCTTTGGGGCTAATGGATCGGTATCTACCTATCCTGTAAATGCTGTGGACCAAGGAATGCAAACTGCCAAAGCTTATTTTACATGGACAAGTTCAAATACATCTGTTGCCACTTTTGATGCATTAGGTACAGGTTCAGCTTTAGCTGTAGGCACTACCAACGTAACAGCCAAGTTAGGTTTAGTAAATGCAACTGG
>JAYTTM010000860.1:0-1168 GCA_043745055.1 Chitinophagaceae bacterium
GGACCTAACCTTAACCTGCTTGGTAAAAGAGAAACTACTATTTACGGCAACCAGTCTTTCGATGTTTTTTTTGAAACATTGAAAACAGCATTTCCAACAGTTACCTTTCATTATTTTCAAACCAATGTTGAGGGTGAACTGATAAATGAAATACAAAAATTGGGTTTTACTTTTGATGGGATTGTTCTTAATCCGGGCGGATACACACATACTTCTGTTGCATTAGGTGATGCCATTGCAGCCATTACCACACCGGTTGTGGAGGTTCATATCTCCAATATTTTTGGCCGGGAAGATTTTAGAAAATTATCTCATGTAAGCGGAAAAAGCGTTGGTGTTATTAGCGGTTTAGGGTTAAAGGGATATGTATTGGCTGTAGAATATTTGATTGGCAAATAAAATATGTTATACGTCGGTTATTGATCAATTTATATCTCACATAAGAAATATTATTGAGACATGAACACGTAACTTTATCACATGCAATTATCCACGCTTAAACTTATATTTTTTCTTTTATTACTTTCCTTTTTTAGCCATGCTCAAAATCTTGGTGGACATCCAGCTTCATTAAAATGGAAGCAAGTTGATGATGCGAACGCAAAAGTAATTTTTACAAACGGAAACGACAGCCAGGCGAGGCGTATACATAATATTGTTTCCATGCTGGATACAACTACCCTGTACAGTATTGGTAATAAAAGCCGAAAGTGGAATATTGTATTGCTCAATCAAACCACAGTACACAATGCGTATGTAAGACTGGCACCGGTTATCAGCGAATTTTACATGACGCCGGATCAGGATAATTTTTCAAATGGAAGTTTACGTTGGGACGATAACCTGGTGATTCATGAAAACAGGCACATGCAGCAATTCAGTAATTTCAATGAAGGGTTAACCAAAGTATTTTCATTTTTTCTTGGGCAGGAAGGGCAGTTGTTGGCAAATGGAATTACTATCCCCAATTATTTTTTTGAAGGCGATGCTGTGTGGCAGGAAACATTGGTAAGTAACCAGGGCAGGGGAAGGCTGCCCTATTTTTTTAATGGGATGAAATCACTTTGGCAATCCAATAAGAACTATAGCTGGATGAAGTTGCGCAGCGGATCGCTAAAAGATTTTGTTCCTGATCATTATGCCTTGGGCTACCCATTGGTTGCTTATG
>JAYTTM010000861.1:0-1167 GCA_043745055.1 Chitinophagaceae bacterium
GTATCAATCATTTCCAGGTCGGCTGCTTTGGCACCAATTAAATTAGCCATCAACATATATGCCCTGCGGCTAATGGTTTCCTGCTGTTTTTCATTCAGCCAGCTGGTAAGCCCTTTGCTGTGGTATTTATTAAACAGGTGCACAAATACGGCATCCTGCCCCATATATTTTGGATTGATGTATTCATCTGTAAGCCAGTTAAGCATAAACTTATACATCTCCGGGCAACTGCGAGCCAGCAACAGCTGATAATCTACATCTTTAATAATACTGTCTGATTGCTGGACTATAATCTCCCTGTAATATTTTTCAAACTTGGGCAAAAAAAACGGTGACCGGATAATGCGTTCATCCATAAAAGTTACACCATCCCAATAATGTTTTTTGTAGTTGTAATAATTCTCCAACGAGTCGTTGTGCGTTTTTGGAGTGCTGTGTAATAACGGTGGTTCCTTCATGGCATTTAAGGTAGATGCCATCATTGATTGCGGTTGGTTTTTAATGATATTTTCCCTGTAATCGTTAAGCTCCTTGTTTAGTTTAATGTAATTGGTTTCATGTAAGACAGAGTCTTGTTTGGTACGGGATTGAGTATAGGCAACTCTTTCCTGCTCCCACGCTTTCCCTTTTACTGCCATAAACTTTTGATAATCCTGAAAAAGAATATTCTCTTTAGTACCGGTGATGACCGTTTTATTCAACAGGTCGGTACTGTCAATTTTAATGTTGATGATTTGCTCTTTGTCAATAAAAAAATCAACATATTTTGCTTTACCTGGAAGAAACACCGCATAGATGCCACCTGGTAATTTTCTTTTGCCTTCAAAAATGGCAATGCCTTTATTGTTGACAGCAGCGGAATCTTCCACATTGAAATTTTTACCGTAATGATAGGTAAGGTAAGCTATACCATTGGTGAAGCCGGGGGCGTGCAGGGTTACTTTAAAACTTTGCGCATGGGCAAATAATACAGTTACAATTAACAGTAAGGATAAATATAGTCGCTTCATATTGAATTAATAAGGTTGCAAAAATATCTAAAACGAATGGTTTAGCATCATATTATAATAGCCGCTAAAAGAAAATTACAAATCGTTAACATAACAGAGTATCTTATTTTTGCCAACGTGAAAAGAAAAAAATATTTATTAGAAAAGGTATTAGTTA
>JAYTTM010000862.1:0-1167 GCA_043745055.1 Chitinophagaceae bacterium
ATATCTACTTGCATGATTATTCAGATTATTTGTTGATGCGTAACAGATTACGTGTTTATTATTTCTGTATTAAAACAATTGCCCCGTTGTGACCTGGCACTGATCCGCTCACCAGAATATAATTTTTCTCACTGAAAATCTTTACAACTTTCAATCCTTTAATTTTTACCCTGTCTTGTCCCATACGACCACCCATGCGCATACCTTTAAAAACCCTGGACGCATCGGATGAATTACCGATAGAACCCGGAGCTCTTGAACGATCATGCTGACCATGAGACTGACCACCAACACCATGAAAACCATGACGCTTTACAACACCCTGGAAACCCTTTCCTTTAGTGGTGCCAACAACTTCTACATTGTCGCCTTCAGAAAAAATATCAACAGTGATTGTTTCACCAACATTTTTATCTGTTTCGCTATCGCGGATTTCTTTAACTACTTTTTTGGGAGATGTTTGTGCTTTGGCGAAGTGATTAATCTCAGCTTTGTTAGAGTGCTTTTCTTTTTTATCGCCGAATGCAATTTGGAGTGCATTGTAACCATCTGTTTCAACAGTCTTCTTTTGGGTAACTACACATGGGCCTGCTTCTATAATTGTTACTGCGGTTTGCTTACCTGCTGCATCAAAAATACTGGTCATGCCAATTTTTTTACCAATAATACTTTTCATTGTATTTTGTTTTTATCCAGCGCTCCGTTTTGTACGGAGATGGATGTTCAATATTTTATTTAAGAACTGACTTTTTGCCTTTTCGTTTTAAAGCGAATGGTTCATCAAGCCTTAATTTCAACGTCTACACCACTTGGTAAGTCTAACTTACTTAAAGCGTCAACCGTGCGGCTACTGCTGGTGTAAATGTCTAATAAACGTTTGTGCGTACACAATTGAAATTGCTCTCTTGCTTTTTTATTTACATGAGGAGCCCTCAATACAGTAAAAATCTTCTTGTGTGTAGGTAATGGAATTGGTCCAGTTACTACAGCACCTGTACTGCGTACAGTCTTTACGATTTTTTCTGCTGATTTATCAACTAAGTTGTGGTCGTAAGACTGAAGTTTTATTCTGATTCGTTGTGACATATTTAAAGAACTTTAAACTTGCGTTTTTTATTTTGGATTGCAAAGGTAGGGGGATGGATTGAAAATGCAAAAGGTTTTTGA
>JAYTTM010000863.1:0-1164 GCA_043745055.1 Chitinophagaceae bacterium
TACCAAGCCGGTTAATTTTGACGATTTGGAATTAACGATGGAAAAAACCATACTGCATATAAAACAACTTAGGGAAACATTAAAGGCAATTAAAGAAAATAATATTCTTAAAATGTATGTGGATGAAAGCGTACTCAAGTTTATGGGAAGCAGAGAGTATGAAGCATCGATAATGGCCAATGAAACAATCGAGGCATCAGTTGCGTTCATAGACATTTGTAGCTTTACATCTATCAGCGAAAAAGAAAAGCCGGATACGGTAATACAACTATTGAATAATTATTTTGATGTGATGGCCAAAGAGATCAATGAAAAAAATGGATTAATAGACAAATTTATTGGCGACTGTGTAATGGCGGTTTTTAAAGGACCTTTTCATTTGGACAGGGCTATTGAAGCCTGTTTATCCATCCGCAGTAAAATTGCAGCTTTGCCTGCAGCCAATCAAAACTTTTCACCCTTTGTTTCCATTGGTATCAACAGTGGCGAAATGATTTCCGGTAATATTGGCTCTGTTACATTACGAAGATTGGATTATACAGTAATTGGCGACAGCGTAAATACTGCACAACGTTTGCAAAGCGCTGCGCTTTGTAGCCAGATTTTAATTAATGAAGCCAGCTACGAAAAAGTAAAACAATCTTTCCATTGCAATAAAATTGGTTCTTTTAAACTTAAAAATAAAGCAGCAGAAGTGGTTATGTACGAAGTGCTGAATTAGTTTTTTTTCCTGAAAACAGATGTTGATAAATGATTTCAACCATTTGTAATACACGCTGCAGTTATTTTAAATACTCATTTACTTTTTGCTGAATTATTTTTTTTACAGATGCCCAGGTTTGTCCTTTTAAACTAATGGGCTCTTCACTTTCATCTGCATCTGTAAAATAGGTAAGTACGTAAGGTATGGAGATTAACAATTGCTGACTCGGATACTTTTTAGTGTAAGCCTCAATACATTCAGTCAATGTATAATGTTGTAACAATTCTGCAAGATCCCAGAAATCTTTTTTTACGGCACGTTTTAAAATAGCTGCTACTTTCATTGCCATTATTTCTTTAGGGCTTAGCATTCTTATACCATCTATCAATAATGGTTCATCAATCAATGGATGAATATGGTGTTTTACAAGGTCAACTTTTAAATCGGCTATCATACAAAAC
>JAYTTM010000864.1:0-4319 GCA_043745055.1 Chitinophagaceae bacterium
ATTGGATTTTTCAACCCTGAAAGGAAAGCAAATTTTACTGGTAAATACAGCCTCCGATTGCGGCTACACTGACCAGTATGCCGAATTGGAAACGCTCTATAAACAATATAAAATTACTGTTGAAATCATTGCCTTCCCTGCCAATGATTTTAAAGAGGAGGAAAAGGGAACCGATGAAGAAATTGGTGCTTTTTGTAAAAAAAATTACGGTGTTACATTCCCTATTATGGCAAGGGGTGTCGTAATAAAATCAACCGGACAAAACATTGTATTTAAGTGGCTCACCAATGCGGCCAGTAATGGCTGGAACAGCAAAGCGCCTTCCTGGAATTTTTCTAAATACCTCATCAATGAAAAAGGGCAGCTTACGCATTATTTTGATCCCAGTATTTCACCTTTGTCAAAAGAAATAATTGAAGCTATCAGTAATAAATAATTTCAAAACTATTACCAACATGACAACAAATACAAATGAAAGCTATGCACTAATAACCGGTGCCTCGGGCGGCATTGGATTAGAGCTTGCAAAAGAATTTGCAAAAAACGGTATCAACCTGGTATTAGTTGCCAGAAGCGAAAATAAGTTGCAAACCTTAGCCAACTTTTTAGAACTTGAATATAATGTAAAGGCAAAAGTAATTGCCAAAGATTTAAGTCTGCTGCAAGAAGTGGAAGCATTGTATCATCAACTGGAATATGAAAAGATACGGGTTGATTACCTGGTTAACAATGCAGGCTTTGGCGACTATGCCTTATTTCAAGAAGCAGACTGGAACAAACTTCATGAAATGATAAACCTCAACATTACCGCATTAACGAGGCTTAGCCACTTGTATGTAAAAGATATGCTACAACGTGGCTTTGGAAAAATCATGAATGTAGCCAGCACAGCGGCTTTTCTGCCTGGCCCTTTGATGGCAGTTTATTTTGCAACCAAAAGTTATGTATTGTTTTTGAGTGAGGCGATGGCAAGCGAATTAGAAGGCAAGGGCGTAACAGTAACAGCATTGTGTCCTGGTGCTACCGAAAGTGGTTTTCAGTCGGCAGCAGCGTTGGAAGAAAGCAAAATGGTAAAAGGAAAAAAGCTACCTACTTCTGCGGAGGTGGCAGCTTATGGTTATAAAGCCATGATGAACGGCAAAACCGTTGCCATTCATGGAATGATGAATTATCTGATGGCCAACAGCGTTAGGTTTTCGCCACGTAGCATGGTGGTAAAGCTTGTAAAAAAATTACAGGAAAAGGCAAAATGATTATTGTATTTATTGCTGATTTTTTTAAAACTATTATGAAAAATATTCACAACAAAGCAGATTACGATGAAGTAGTTGGGCGGATTGCCACACTCAATAAACTCAGTCAGCGGCGATGGGGAATCATGACAGTGGAACAAATGCTGGCGCATTGCAGCGACCAGATAAGATTAGCAACCGGCCAAAAGCAACCGCATGAAAAACCAACTTTCATTTACAGGAACATAGCCAAATATCTTGGATTGTGGCTTCCTCGAATTCCTTTTAAAAACATGAAGGATCCTGTGGACATGAACCAAAAATATTACGGTACTCCTTCAACAGACATTGAAACTGAAAAAGAAAATTTAACTAGTCTGCTCAATTCAGTAAAAAATCTACCAGAACAAAAGAAATTGAATAACCATCCAATGTTCGGCGAATTAAACCTTAGCCAGTGGGGCAGATTTATGTATGTGCACATTGACCATCATTTACGCCAGTTTGGAAAATAAAATTATTTATCTGAATTTAGGTGACATTATTTTTGTTTCTAAAACAAATAGCCATCAACATAACGTTTATGAAAATTCATTGTTTTCAACATATAGCCTTTGAAACGCCGGGAAGTATTATAGAATGGGCCCAAATTCATCAGTATAGCATTAACTATACTCGTTTTTATGAAGAGCTGCCTGTGTTTCCATTATTAAATGATATAGACCTTTTATTGGTTTTAGGCGGCTGCATGAATGTGGATGAAGAGGCAATTTACCCATGGCTGCGGGAGGAAAAAGAATTTATCCGGCAGGCTGTTAGTGCCGGTAAAAAGGTAATGGGCATTTGCCTTGGCTCGCAATTAATTGCCCACGCATTGGGTAGTAAAGTTTATCCGCAGGCAGAAAAAGAAATCGGTTTTTTCCCTGTACAATTTACAATTAAAGCAACACAGCATCCGTTTTTTAATCACTTTAAAAACTCTTATACAGTTTTTCATTGGCATGGAGATACGTTTAATTTACCTGCCGGTGCTACACTGATTGCATCTTCCTACAGCTGCAAAAACCAGGCATTCACGGTAGGGGATAATGTACTTGGTCTTCAATTTCATATCGAAATGAATGAGATAGTGATCAATGAAATGCTACAGCATGATGGGGATGAACTTGATGAAAAGGGGGATTATATTCAGTCTAAAAAAGTAATTAAAAATAGTTACCAATATCTTGCCCAAAATAAAAAAGATTTGTATCGGTTATTGGATAAATTTATTGCATGAATCGTTTAACATTTCAATTGCTAACGGGGGAATATTCCTTGTGCAGACTTACCCCGGAAGAACGAATACCTGATTGGGTTTATGCTTCACCATTTTTTAGTATTTCAAAAACCTCCAACGAACTTTCTATTGTATGCGAAAGTCCATTTGTACCCCGGGAAGTAAAACAAAATAGCCATTGGCGTTTACTGAAAATAATGGCTGTTCTTGATTTGTCTCTCACCGGCATTACTGCTCAATTCTCAACTGCTTTGGCAGATGCAGCTGTAAATATTTGTGTAATTGCCACCTACGATACCGATTATGTAATGGTAAAAGAGGAAAAATTATCGGCGGCCATTAAGGCTTTGGAAAATGGAGGCTTTACCGTTCAACTTTAAATTGATTGTTATGAACTACAACGATATCATCGGCAGCATTGGGGTAGGCCTTATTTTACTGGCCTATTTTTTTAATACTTTTTCCATCATCCCCAAAGAAGGAATATTGTTTTTTTGCATGAATATTATTGGTGCAGGGCTAGCGTGCTATGCTTCCACGCTTATAAATTATGTACCTTTCATATTGCTGGAAGGCGTGTGGTGCATGGTTTCTGTTGCCGGGTTAATAAAGCTGCTGCTTAAAAGAAATTAATATGCTTACTAAAGAAGCGATCGAAAAATACTTTCTGGCAGAAAAGGCAGGAAGCTGGATATTTATGGCAATTGGTATTGCAGGTATGCTGCTGGCCATTATTACTTTTTTCTTTTTAAAAACTTCTTTTTATAAAGGCGCAGCTATGCCATTATTGTTAATAGGTTTATTATTGGGCATTATTGGTTTTACAATATATAAAAGAAGTGATGAAGACAGAATTAGAAATGTATATGCACTTGGCATGAACCCCGGTGAATTAAAAGAAAAAGAATTACCAAGAATGGAAGTGGTGATGAAGAATTTTATAGTTTATCGATACGTTGAAATTGCATTAGCCATTCTGGGTATTGCACTGTTTTTTTATTTTAATAACAATCAGGCTCAATCGTTTTGGAAGGGTGTTGGCATAGCACTCGCCATCATGGCTTTGCTGGCATTAACAGCCGATTATTTTGCAGAAAAAAGAGGCGATATTTATTTAACCCAATTGAAGGATTTTGTAAATAAGTGACCGTAGGAAGCGGGGGCAATAATTGCGTATGAAAATATACCTTCCATGTTTTTGAAAGAAGAAACAAGGATATACCCAACACTTGATAATTGATTATTATTACAGCAACCGCCAATAGCTTTATCATATAATTTTATGCATGAAATATCATTGGTAAGAAATATTTTCAAAACACTGGAAGAAGAATTTCCGGAAAAGATAGAAAAGCTTAGAGGTATTTATTTAAAAGTTGGGATATTATCAAGCATTCAGCCCATACTAATGCAAAATGCTTTTGAAGCTGTATTGCTGGATGAACCCAGGTACAGCAACACCAGCTTACATGTGGAAGTATTGCCCATTTTAATTCATTGCGATACATGTGATAAAAATACCGAAATATTGAACTACACTTTTGTATGTAACTGCGGAATCCCAAGCAATAATATTGTACAGGGGTTAGAAATGATGATTAATAAAGTTGAGTTTGAATAATAAAAACAAGTAGGATTTTATATAAAATACAGTCAATGAATATAGCAAAACCAAAAAGCAACAGAGCCCCGGTTGGATCGGTACAATGTGAAAACACTACCCTTAATTTATTAAAAGCAAATGATTTTGTAGCAAAAGCCATCAGGCAACGATTGCCCGAAATACTGGTAATAAACGTTTGTTCTTC
>JAYTTM010000865.1:0-1163 GCA_043745055.1 Chitinophagaceae bacterium
CTAGTGTTAAGTTAATTGTAATATGGCGTACAATATTGTATATTT
The DNA here is from genome assembly GCA_043745055.1 of Chitinophagaceae bacterium. GTDB lineage: Bacteria > Bacteroidota > Bacteroidia > Chitinophagales > Chitinophagaceae > Ferruginibacter. The sequence continues at coordinate 46 of JAYTTM010000865.1, forward strand.
GTAAAACCCCTTTACAAATGATACGTTATACAATCAAACTAACAAAGACAGAAGTTGAAGAACTGCATGTGATAATAAATAAAGGTTCTCATACTTCACAAACATTTCGTGTTGCTTACATTTTATTGAATTGTGATGAAGGGAAATACTCGGATAAAGTAACCAACGAACAAATCAGCAAAGTGCTGAAAGTAGGAATGCGGACTATAGACCGGGTGAAGAAAAAATTTGTAGAAGAAGGTTTTGAAGCCTCATTGGAAAGGCGTATCACCAGCCGTGTTTATGAGAAAAAATCCGATGGTGACGTGGAGGCTAAGTTAGTAACCTTGTGCTGTAGTGAGCCGCCAAAAGGATATGCAAAGTGGTCACTGCGTTTATTGGCAGATAAGATGGTAGAGTTAAACTATGTAGAAAGCATCTCCCATGTAACTGTAAGAAGTGTTTTAAAAAAAACGAACTTAAACCTTGGAAAGTAAAAGGCTGGGTAATACCACCGGAGAAGAACAGTGAGTTTGTATCGAATATGGAACATGTGCTGGATGTTTATAAAAGACCTTACAGTAAAGACTATCCGGTGGTTTGCATGGATGAATCGCCTAAGCAATTGATAGAAGAAGCAAAGACTGCCATTGCTATGAAACCTGGTCAGCAAACAAGAGTAGATTATGAATATATCAGGCATGGGGTAATAAATATATTCATGGCCAATGAACCACTAAAAGGAAAACGCTTTGTTGAGGTTACAGAATTTAAGACTAAAAAAGAGTGGGCATACTTTATAAAACAAATTGCAGATAAAGAATATCCAAAAGCAAAAAAGATAACGCTGGTAATGGATAATTTTAAAACACATACTGCTTCTGCATTTTATGAAGTGTTTGAACCAAAAGAAGCAAAGCGTTTGAGGGACAGATTTGAATTTGTTTATACCCCTAAACATGGAAGCTGGCTTAACATGGCCGAAATAGAATTACATGTATTAAATGGACAGTGTTTAAACCGGCATATTTCAGACATCAAAAAAATTGAAGATGAAGTTCAGGCATGGCAATCTAACAGGAATAATAAAAACAGTAAAATTAATTGGCAGTTTACAAATAAAGAAGCAAGAGTGAAAC
>JAYTTM010000866.1:0-1162 GCA_043745055.1 Chitinophagaceae bacterium
TATAAGATGAACTGGTATGAAATAAAAAATATTGACAGCATCGATTCGCCTGCACTTGTTTTACATGAGGAAAGAATTAAGCACAATATTCAATTGGCCATTAAAATGGTGGAAGATATTTCCTGTTTAAGGCCGCATGTAAAAACGAATAAAACAAGCGAAGTATGCAGCCTTATGCTGGCGGCTGGTATCACTAAATTTAAATGTGCTACCATTGCTGAAGCAGAAATGCTGGCACTAATAAATGCCCCGGATGTGTTGCTGGCCTATCAGCCGGTTGGTCCAAAAATAAAGAGGTTTCTTAAATTAGTACAACAATATCCGGCAACAAATTTTAGCTGTTTAGTAGATGATGCTACAATAACTAAAACTATCAATACCATATTTGAAACAGTCGATTTAAAGGCCAACGTTTTTATAGATTTAAATGTGGGTATGAACCGTACAGGGATACAACCTTCTGCAGCAGCGGATTTAACGAAAATTATCTTACAACACACAAATCTGCAATTGAAAGGCCTGCATGGGTATGATGGCCATGTTACTGATACGGATATTGAGCTTCGCCAACTTAATGCTGATGCTGCTTTTGAAAAATTATTGCTCGTGGCAGATCAAATTAAAACTTTTTTATCAACCCCATTAATTTTTGTTGTGGGAGGTTCACCCTCTTTTTCTTTGCATGCCAAAAGAAAAAATATTGAATGCAGTCCGGGTACTTTTGTTTTTTGGGACTGGGGATATTCCAGCAATTTTCCAACCGAAGGTTTTATGCATGCTGCAGTACTTATAACAAGGGTAATCAGCATAATTGATAATGTTACTTTTTGTCTTGATTTGGGTCACAAATCTGTAGCTGCAGAAAATCCCCAGCCAAGGGTTCACTTTTTAAATGCAACAGGTCTTACTATTACCGGACAAAGTGAAGAACATATGCTGGTAAAATCTGCTGTACCACAGCATGTAAAACCAGGAGATATTTTTTATGCAATTCCATGGCATATTTGCCCCACAGTTGCCCTGTATGAAAAAGTACAGGTTGCGCAACAACAGGAAATTACTAAAGCTTGGAAAGTAATTGCAAGAGACCGATCGATTAATATTTAATTTGTAATAGATGTTTACAATAGATGCTCACCTCGACCTTAGTATGAATGCCATG
>JAYTTM010000867.1:0-1161 GCA_043745055.1 Chitinophagaceae bacterium
CCTCAAACAGTTGATTTAAGGGAGTTTTGGTAATTAAAGTAATGCTCAATATTTGTAATATTTGGTATTGTGTAAGTGGCGTTTTCAATTTTTGTTTTATCAGTGCAATTGTTACAAAAGTGATTATTGCAACATAAACTTGAACTCTAACTGCATTTTCAGAATGTCCCCAAAATGACTTTACTTTTAAATGTTGCTTTATCCATTTAAAAAATAATTCTATTTTCCAACGATACTTATAGAGCATTGCTATTTGTAAGGGTGTTATTTTAAAATTGTTGGTTAAAAAGATAAATTGCTTATTGCTTTCTTTGTCATAATATTTTACTCTTCTCAATTTATCAGGATATTCTTTAACCGAATAAAAGTTTACAAGCTTTATGGTTTGGTCGTATAAGACACCTGTGCCTTTGTCTACTTTAGCTGAGTAAATTCTCTTACATTTCATATTGGTTTTAGCTCTTGTAACAAAATAAGCTGATTGAGTATTTATCTTAAACAGTCTTAAATAATCAACAAACCCTCTATCCATGATATAAAACCCATTAGGCTCAAAAGTAATAATATCAAGCACATTCACTTCATGTACCTTACCGTCTGTAATGTTTACGTAACAAGGGATTTCAGTTTTTAAATCTAAAACTGTGTGCAGTTTTATCGCTCCTTTATGTTTTCTAAATTTTGCCCACCAAAATATTTCTAAACACAAATCAATGGTAGTGGTATCAACTCCATAGATAGCATTAAATTCAAAATCGGCAAAGACTTCATTTGGTAAAATGTTTTTTCTTGCCTCTGCAATTAGGAAGTAAGCAAAATCTGCAAAAATCCTCCAATCTCTCTTTTCATTTGCATGTGCTAAATTAGATTTTGAAATACTACTGCCAATTCCAAGATGATACCATTTGTGTTTTTGAGTTTGTAAACATAAAACTAAATCACTCAGACTTTCCCTATTCGATAGTTGTCCAAACATTAAACAAAGTAATTGATGCCAACAAGTGTATTCTTTTACTTTATAATTACCATTGTATCGTTGGATACATTTATTAAATTCATTAAAACTTAAAAATGAAGCTACTTGAGCAAAAACATATTTACCTGTATTCATCTTCCAATTTATTGGTAGATAAATTGAAATCGTTTGAACAAAAAAATCAG
>JAYTTM010000868.1:0-1159 GCA_043745055.1 Chitinophagaceae bacterium
TAATTTATGAGCAGACCTATTAGAGTGCTAGTAGCAAAAGTTGGATTGGATGGCCATGACCGTGGTGCCAAAATAATTGCCACCGCATTAAGAGATGCAGGGATGGAAGTTATTTATACAGGCCTGCGTCAAACACCAGAAATGGTGGTGAATGCTGCATTGCAGGAAGATGTAGATGCCATTGGTATCAGTATTTTAAGTGGAGCCCACAATACCGTTTTCCCTAAAGTGATTAAACTAATGAAGGAAAAAGAAATGACCGATGTGCTGTTAACCGGAGGTGGCATTATACCTGATGAGGACATGCTGGAACTTAACAATATGGGAGTTGGTAAATTATTTCCTCCTGGTACTACCACTACCGATATTGCAGGTTATATTACTGAATGGGTAAAGGAACACAGGGATTTTTAAATTTGTATATGGAAAAAAAAATTCAAATATTTAAATCATTTGAAGAACAGGAGCAGTATTACACAAACAAGATGCTGAAAACTACCCCACTCGATAGGTTTAGAAATTTGCTACGAATGCAAAAGATCAATCTACTTTTGCATCCTCCATCCAAAAATACAAGAAGAATAATTATTCAAAAAAATGGATATTCTAAATGATGAATTCTTATTATTTCTACAATGTGCCCAGCAAAACAAGCTGAGGTATATGTTGATCGGCGGCTATGCCGTAAACTATTATGGATACAATAGAAACACAGATGATTTAGATGTATGGATTGCACCAACAAATGAGAATAAGCTATTATTTATAAATACCTTATTGTGCATGAAATATTCCGAAAGAGAAGTAGCACCATTGTACGAAGAAGATTTCACACTTCGCTTCGTTGGCAGTTTTGGTTCGGAAGGAAGCGATATTGATGTACTTACAGTTGTTCATCATTCTATTTCCTATGATGAAGCAGAAGAAAACAAAAATGTGTTTGAGATATCTCCCGGCTTATTCATGAACCTGGTACCCTACATTTTTTTAAAAGAAATGAAACTTTTTGCAAGAAGAGATAAAGATTTATGGGATATATCCCAACTGGAAAAATTGCGAACCCGTCAATAAAATATATGAGTTACTCCACTTTACTTACTGAGCTCGAAAATGGCATACTAACTATTACCATTAACCGTCCGGATAAATTAAATGCATT
>JAYTTM010000869.1:0-1158 GCA_043745055.1 Chitinophagaceae bacterium
AACGATGTTATTATATGGGCATAATTTATTGTCTCGATAGCGTTTTGCTCTATCGCTTTCATTGTCAATCGGAAAGCCAAAAACTTCACCTAAAGGCTGTAAATCTTTTTTGTCTAAACTCATTACTCAAAAATACTAAATATTGCCCGTCTTTGGGTGTGTCAATGAATGAATGTTGATAGTCAGTAGGGTGCTCGTGCAATTTCCGGTAACGGTCGGGTATTGCTGCAGGCAGGGAATTCATTGCTGTGTCCGACCCCAACCGCTGATGAATGAAGATATAAAAGTAAAAGGTAATAAACAAAAGTTCAGCAATGCTTGTCCTGCCCCAAACCGAAGCTGATAGCGAACTGCAGCCGAAGATAACAACGTCATGCCCTGCTTGCAGCAATACCTTTGTTGGCAGTAGTTTTTTCCTGGCGGTAGAAGGCTTATTGAATATTTTTGAGTTTCTCATCATACCAAATATCCTCAAAATCGTTCTTTCCTGCTAAAAATCTAAATCCAATGTCAAGCCCTAAGTATTTAATAATGTCAGGTCTAATTTGTAATAAATGTTCAGCACACATTGGTTTAAAAAAGTCTTCGCTATCTGAATATTCACCTGTCCAAATAAACCAACCTGTTGTTCTTTCTTCGCTTGGATGCCTAAGTCCGTTGATTGGGTCTTTGTCAAGGTTTAACGAAGCACCAATTCGCAACTTTTTATTTATTGGTCTCCATATTGAATTTTGTGTCTCACAAATTGCCTTCTGTGTGTCAATATGAGAGTTCCAAGAATTATAGTTAAGTAAATCGTCTTGTCCTGTTAAAAGTCGATTTTTCCAAAGCTGAATATTTATCTTATTGATTTCAAAATTTATGTCTTCGTTGTCCCACTCAAAAATTGTGTCTGAAATAATATCGTCTTCAACAAATGCAATATCATCAGAAGTAATAGCTTCCCAAGCAAAGTCCTGAATAAATATTTTATCAATTTTATCGTCCAAGAATTTATCGCAAAGGTCAATTAAAATTTGTCGGGTTATTGTCATTTACGAGGTCTGTCTAAAATTACTGCCAACGTTCGAGGCTTTGTGCAGTTGGGGAATTGACCAACTGTCTGCCCGGAACTGAAGCTAAATTAATAAACAAAAGTTGAAGTTTACAACTAATGAC
>JAYTTM010000870.1:0-4298 GCA_043745055.1 Chitinophagaceae bacterium
GGGCTGCTGGAGGAGGTTTCAAGTCTCGTGCCGTTTAAAAGTCTTAACGCTTTGCAGACAGTGGGCTACCAGGAAATTTTTGCTCACCTGCAAGGAGACCTAACTTTAGCTGAAGCCATCGAACAAATCAAAATAAATACCCGTCAATATGCCAAGCGCCAAATGACCTGGTTTAAAAAAGATGAATCCGTGCAATGGTGCAGCCCAAATTTTGAAAGTATTTTAGCAACAGTGAAAAAACAACTTCAATAGTTTTATAATCAAAAAATTCCAGATAAAAAGTTTAAATCACTCTTAATTTAAAAAACGACTAAACGCCTTCACGGCAAAATAATTCATCAAAATATTCTTAAAACTTAAACCCAACACTTGCCACTATATTTCCACGGCGGGTATCCAGGTTTGCAAAAGTGTTGCTTTTATCCTGCAGGCGGTAAGCAAAATCTACATCTTTGTTGATGGAATAAATATAAGTTAAATCAATAAAAAAGCCTTTATGGCGGTAACCAAGTCCACCACTAAATAACATCCGGTTGGCTTTAAGGGCAGCATCTTTATAGGGATTGGTATAATAAGCAAACCCAAGCCTGGCCATTAGTACATTAAATTTAAGTTCTCCGCCCACCCTAAAATTGAAGTTCCCTTTATATTCATTGCGGATAACATTATTCAAAGAATTGTAATATTGCTTTTCGTCAACGGTTGGGGCTTGATTGGCACTATAAAAACTGCTGCTCGTGTGGGTTACATATTCAATATCGGCAGTAATAAAACCTTTTTGATTTTTTACATTTTCCACTTCTCTAAAAACGTAGCTACCACTAATTAAAAACTTCCAGGGCGTAACCATTGTGTACTTGCTTTCACCCGGCTGGTTAGTAAAAAAATTGGAGGATGAAGAAGCCTTTCCATTATAATCTTCTGTATCAGTATTTAAATTGGTATTGCGCCTGTCCGTTAGTGTGTACATATAGGTAGGCGAGTGCAATGCCAGGCCAAGCCTTATGTAATCTTTTGGCCGGTAAATAATGCCCATTTTAAGGTTTACGCCAGCTCCACGGGTACTGTAGTGATCTGTGTATTCAAAATTATTAAACTTATTATTGGTAATACCAGATGTATCTGATTCCTTAAACGTGGTTGTATTGTTATAATTTACAATGGGAACGCCAATACTGCCGCCAAACAACCATTTGTCATTTTTATTAACTGCGTAGCCAAGTGCTAATTCATACATACCTCCGGTGGTTTCAATGGTTTTTTGTTGCAGTAAAGCCTTGTTGCTTTCAAGAATAAATTCAGGCGTTGATTTTACCTGCAGGTTTCCGTTTACCCTAAAGGTATCCACCAGGTAAGTTTCAAGCGCAGGAGCCGAACCGTACACATACCTGGGGTCGGCACGTATTTGATCAAATGATAATCCGCTTCTAGATATTTCTTCGCTCCATTGCTCGCTGAAAGAACTGTAATTATTATAACCTTTGTATTGTACAGTATTATTATAATTGGCTGTTTGCGTTACTGCAAAACTTATTGCCTGGCTTGTTTTTGGATTGTTGCTATTTGCTGCACCAAATACAATACCAATAGGGCCGATGGCGAAATTATTTTTCTTATTGTTATATTTTGTATCCCGGAAGTTACTTTTGTTATTATAAAAATTAAGGCCAGGGGTAAATGCTATTTCTCCGGTTTTATAATTGCCCAATCCTGCAGGGTTAACATAGTTGGCCGTAATATCACCACCCAACGATCCCATTGCCCCACCAATAGCAAGGCTGCGGGCTGTACCATTTTGAGGAAAAAAAGAATACCGCAATACATCCTCCGGAATTTGAGCAAACACACTGTTACCGATAAGTAGAAAAATAAGCGGTAAATATTTTTTCATAGAAATATTTTTAAGTGGAGTAGCAGCCGCCTGCTACTCCATAATATTTAAAGAGGTTAATTGTTAAAGATGAATTTATTGTTTGCCATTTCTGGTTGGTCTTGATGTAGCACCACCGCCACTGCCAGATGAACTGCTACCAGAAGAACTACTGCTACGGGTGCTGGAAGAGGGCGTATAACTGCGGTTACTTTGAGAAGAATTACCACTGTTGTTTGTATTGTAACCCGACGGCGTATCTGATGAAAATATTGTCCTCAAGGTATTACCCAGCTTGCTGCCATTGCTGTTATTATATGATCTTATCGGAGCCCTGTACGGACTGCCGGTTTTAGTTGTCGTATTCGTATTATAATTGCTGTTAGCACTACCATATGCACCAAGATTTGTCATTCTCGGCGTACTATTTTTAGGATTAGGTGCAGTAACTACAATAATATTATTGTACACAGGGTAAGGGTAATAATATGGGTTGTAATAGTAGCCATAGTTAAAACCGTAACGGTATGGATTGTAAGAAATATCGTTGTCGAAATTCCTCCATCTCGGGTCGTAAATACCCAATCTTATCTGCCGATCTTCCGAGTAATTTCTTTCCTGCGAATAATTTCTATCCTGATATTGTGTTTCAGACTTACTTGTTTCGCCACCAAGCCTTACCGGTGAGTAATACACATCATCAGGAGTTTGGCCCGATTTATAAATGGTAGAACAACTGGTAAATGCAACTACCGCAAATGCTAATAGTAAGAGTTTATTGTTCATGATAATTAGTTTAAGCTGTTTAAAATTGAAGTTACTATTTTTGTAGCCTTTGTGGCCCTATTATTTCACTCAAAATATTTGCCAAGTAAAAAAAAGAGTTGGTTTTGTATGTTAATCAAGTGATAAAAAATGGTTCTTGTTTTTTTAAAATTCTTTTTGAACCAAGCTTTAGAATACATATCAACTGCATTGGCGTCGCACTCTTGTACTTTTTAATATAATTGAGCAAAAAAAAGAAGATCACAGTGCCCAAAAACAAATGAATATTCATCTAAAAACTTTCTAGTAGCAATTTAAGCCAATAAAAAGTCATTTTAGTTATAGAAAACTTAAATCATTCAAACAATAAAAATAAAAACCGGAATACAATTCATGAGCAAAGAAATTACAAGCCGCCAGCAGGATTACTCTCAATGGTACAACGATTTAGTGATAAAGGCCGGCCTTGCCGATTATAGTGCAGTTCGTGGTTGCATGGTAATAAAACCATACGGCTACGCCTTGTGGGAAAATATGCAACGGGAGCTGGATAGAATGTTTAAAGAAACCGGCCATCAAAACGCTTACTTTCCATTGTTTGTACCCAAAAGTTTATTTGAGGCAGAAGAAAAAAATGCGGAAGGTTTTGCCAAAGAGTGCGCCATTGTTACCCATTACAGGTTAAAAGCCGATCCGGATAATAAAGGCAAATTGATTGTGGATCCTGAAGCAAAACTGGAGGAAGAACTGGTAGTACGTCCTACCAGTGAAGCCATCATCTGGAGCACATTCAAAGGATGGATACAGTCTTACCGGGATTTACCCTTGCTGATAAACCAATGGGCCAATGTGGTAAGGTGGGAAATGCGGACCAGGTTGTTTTTGCGTACCACCGAATTTTTATGGCAGGAAGGTCATACCGCCCATGCTACCCGTAAGGAAGCCGAAGACGAAACAATACAAATGCTGCAGGTATATGCAAACTTTGCTGAAAACTTTATGGCTGTACCGGTAGTAAAAGGTGTTAAGTCGGCAAATGAACGCTTTGCCGGTGCAGAAGATACTTATTGTATTGAAGCACTGATGCAGGATGGTAAAGCGTTGCAGGCAGGTACTTCTCATTTCCTTGGACAAAATTTTGCCAAAGCATTTGATGTAAAATTTACCGACAAGGAAAATAAACTGGATTATGTATGGGCAACCAGCTGGGGCGTAAGTACCAGGCTGATTGGTGCGTTGGTAATGGCACATAGTGATGATCAGGGGTTGATTCTTCCACCCAAAATTGCACCTATTCAGGTGGTAATTGTACCCATATTTAAAGGCGAAGAACAAAAGCAATTAATTGATGAAAAGGTGTTGGGGTTGATAAAGGAATTAAAAGCCGCCGGCATATCCGTAAAATATGATGACAATGACAACAACAGGCCGGGCTGGAAATTTGCTGAATATGAAATGAAAGGTGTGCCAGTAAGAATTGCTATTGGCGCCAGGGATATTGCCAACAATGTAGTAGAAGTAGCCCGAAGAGATACCAAAGAAAAAATGAGCTATAGCATGGAAGGACTGTCTCAACAAATAATTCAATTGCTGGATAATATACAGGCTTCAATTTTTAATAAAGCTTTGCTATACCGGGATGAGCACATAACACCTGCAAATA
>JAYTTM010000871.1:0-4298 GCA_043745055.1 Chitinophagaceae bacterium
TATGGCGTAGATGGTGTAATGATTGGCCGTGCTGCCATTGGTTATCCCTGGATATTTAATGAAATAAAACATTATATAAAAACTGGCCAACACCTGCCATCGCCTACCATTGAAGACAGGGTGGCGGTATGTAAAAAACATTTGCATAAAAGTTACGAATGGAAAGGCCCGGTGGTAGGTATTTTTGAAATGCGCCGCCACTACACCAATTACCTGAAAGGACTCCCCGGCATAAAAGATTACAGGCTGCAACTGGTTACTTTAAAAACAGTGGAGGAAATTGATGCTATCCTGGATGAAATAGTTATCAAATACGCCGGTTACGAATTTGAAAAAACCCCGATTGAGCTGATTAATTATCATGAGAAATGTCCGGTTTAACCTCAGGGTCGGGACGCTAACAACGCCCTGTATAACGCTAGGGTCGGGACGCTATAAGCGGCCTGAAACGGGTTATTAGATAAATTAAGCTGCGTTACCTACTATATTCAGAAAAAAGGAAATAGCTTTAAAGTACAAAATTTAAAATCATGCACCTCTTTCAGGATGAATTTTATCATAACTACAATCGGTGAAATAATCAGCAACAACGCAAGGGTTGGGACGCTAACAGCGGCCTGAACCGGGTTATTAAAGTGCACACCAGCAAGCTAGAGATAAAGTAAGCTGAGTTAGCTACTATATTCAGAAAAAAGGCAATAGCTTTAAAGTACAAAATTTAAATTAATGCACTTCTTTCAGGATGAATTTTATCACATCTACAATCGGGGAAATAATCAGCAACCTATCTTTTTTAACTCCGATAATTATTTTTTCTTCATTAAAAAAATCAAGGAGCAACTTTTGCCAGTGGCTGATATCATTTCATACTGTTTAATGCCCAATCATTTTCACCTGATAGTTCATGCCAATGAGCGCAGCATAAAAGAAAGAAACTCATTTGGCGGTAAGGCCATGCAGGAATTTGCTTATCGGATTGGGATTTTACAAAGCAGCTACACACAAGCCATTAATAAAAAGAACAACACGTCGGGCTCATTATTTCAGCAGAAGTCAAAAGCGAAAATACTTTCAGAGGATATTGATGGAAGAAAAATGAGTTACCTGGAAAATTGCTTTTATTATGTTCACCAAAATCCAAAAGCTGCAGGCATTGTAGATACGTTGGCAGGTTGGCCATACTCTTCATACATGGAATATGTGGGGCTAAGAGAAGATGGCTTTTGTAATAAGGAACTTTTTTTAAACGTTACCGGATTAACAGTTGATGCCATTAAATGCCAGACTGATTGGGACTTACCGGATGACGAAATAAAAAAGTTGTATTAAACCAAAGGGTCGGGACGCTATAAGCGGTCTGAACCGGGTTGTAACGTCAAGGATCGGAACCCTATAAAAGTCTGAACCGGGTTGTTGGAGAGAATCCTCTAAAAATATAGCTATCGATCAAGAGGCGATACCTTGGTTCAGGTCGCTGATAAAGCCCCGACCCAAGCTAATGCCCTGAACAGGGTTGTTGTAGAGAAACTGCTAAAAATAAAGATAATTATTACCCGGCATTACCTATGGTTCAGGTCGCTTTTAGCGCCCCGACCCATAGGTAATGCCCCGACCCAAGGTAACACTCCGGCCCATAGGGATGCCTCGAACCTAAGTCGAAGCAACATTTATCCATCAACAATCCCGAACTTGCAGCCTAAACATTTTTTATTGCATGCAACGGACTACACCTATAGTTTTAAACCTGATTATTATTAATGTACTGGCCTACATGGCACAGCGCCTTGTTACTACTTTTGATGTAACAGAGTGGGGCGCTTTACATTATTTTACTTCTCCCTTATTTAAACCACACCAGTTTTTCACCAGCCTCTTTTTACATGATACCAACGGATTTTCGCATTTGTTGTTTAATATGTTTGCACTATGGATGTTTGGTAGTTTTATGGAAAATTACCTGGGTGGAAAGAAATTTTTATTGTTCTACCTGGTATGTGGGTTAGGCTCAGGTTTGCTGGTGCAGCTTACCGTGCCATATAGTGCAGGTGTATTTGCGCAATCTGCTGCGGGCATTCAATCTGCTACACAAAATAATGTTAGTGCTGCGGAAATAATATCAGCATACAAACAACAATATTCTGCCATCGGTGCGTCAGGAGCTATTATGGGTATTATGGCGGCATTTGCCTATTTATTTCCCAATACCGAAATGTATGTAATGTTCATTCCTATTCCGGTTAAGGCAAAGTATGTAATACCGGTACTTGTTTTGATAGACCTATTTGGAGGGCTTCACCAGTTTGCGGGAGATAACGTTGGGCACTTTGCCCATTTAGGTGGCGCAATTATTGGATTTTTATTGGTATTTTATTGGAATAAAACCAATCGTAAAACCTTTTATTAACCTTAACAGTTATAATAAAGCATAAATGTACTTTTGTTAAATCAATTTATAAATTCATGGGAGAGTTAGACAGATATTCAGATTTTCATCGGCCCAGAAAAAGAATAACGTTGGGTGCTGATGGAAATGCCCTTGTTGGGCTGATTACCATCAACATTATTTTCTTTTTATTATTGATGGTAATACAGGTTGTTTATTTCTTTTTTCAGGCACCAGAATCTTCTTTTAATGCACAGGTAGTGCAATACTTTGAGCTGCCGGCATCCTTAATAAAATTAAGCGAACGTCCCTGGACGGTACTAACTTATATGTTTAGCCATACTGGTGTAATACATATCCTCAGCAATATGATCTGGCTATGGGCCTTTGGTTATATTTTACAAGAACTAACCGGCAACAGAAAGCTAATCCCCATTTATATTTACGGGGGTGCTGCAGGAGCCCTATTTTTTATCATTGCTAACTATACCATTCCCCCTTTAAAACCTTTCGTAGACAGTAGTTCACTAATTGGTGGCAATGCAGGTGTGATGGCAGTTGCCATGGCTACAACTATGCTGGCACCGGGGTATCGTTTTTTTCAACAACTCAATGGAGGTATTCCTATCTGGGTGTTAACAATGGTTTACATTATCATAGATTTTGCAGGGGTAGCTTCCATGGGGGCTGCTCACAGTATATCGCATTTAGCTGGTGCAGGCGCCGGTTTTATGTTTGTGTACCTTTTAAGAAAAGACATGGACGGCAGCATCTGGATGTTGAAATTTTACGACTGGCTGATGAACATTTTTAATCCTGATAAAAAGAGTGAGGGAATGGATATTAAGGAAAAGATTTTTTATAAAACAGAAGGCAGAAAACCGTTCAGTAAAACATCTAATGTAACACAACAGCGGGTGGATGAAATATTAGATAAGATCAACCAAAAAGGTTACCACTTTCTTACCGATGAAGAAAAAGGCATTCTAAAAAGAGCTGCCAATGAAGATTTGAATTAATGGCACTTTTCGTTTTCTCACGGCATACCTTATCTTTATAGTATGCCTAAAAGCCTTTTTCGGAGATTCTCTAAACAATTTTTAATTTTTTGTAACATCGGTGTTGCAGCCTGTTTTTTAATTGGCTGTTACAGCAACTATTTGTTTTCTGCAAGCTGGTGGCCGGTTGGTTTATTATGTTTGGCTACTTTTTATTTGACGCTGATATTATGCCTGTTTTTTATTTTCTGGTTGTATGTAAAACCAGGCTGGGCCATACTTTTTGTTATTACCATTCTGCTGGCTTACAGGCCCCTTACCAATATTTTACCTCTCAGGCTTACCGCTCATTTTACCGAAACCAAACAAGCGGGTGATTGTAGAATTATGAGCTGGAATGTGGCACAGTTTGATATTTTATACAATAAGCAAAGGCCAGATATAAGGGATAATATGATGGACCTGATTAATGAATACAAGCCCGATATCGCCTGCTTTCAGGAGATGGTGGCTGGCGATACCTTAATAAACCTTAACACAGCTTACTACCGTAAGTACAGCTTTTTTTCTGTGTATGAATATGCTGCAAAACTTAATTTTAAAAATTATTTTTTTAGTTACAATTTTAAAGATGATTTTCTAAATCACCAACATTTTGGGCTGATGATTTTCTCTAAATATCCTATCATTAACAAACAGTCCGTTCAATATTATCCGTACGATTATAACTCTAATTTTCAATTTGCAGATATTGTTAAAGATGCTGATACCATCCGTATTTTTAATATCCATTTACAATCATTAAAATTTACTGAGGAGAACCTTTCCTACATTGATAAACCTTCGCTGGAAAATAAAATAGATATTCAGCGGTCAAAAAGTGTACTTAGCAAATTCAGAAATGGCTTTATAAAAAG
>JAYTTM010000872.1:0-4297 GCA_043745055.1 Chitinophagaceae bacterium
ATCATATCTTTTCATCAGATTGTTTTGCTGATAACTATTTTTAACATTCTAAAAATTAACCTTACATCGAATGAATATTTTAGAACTACAAAACCTAAAAAAATATTTTGCCACACAAAAAGCTGTTGATGATATCAGCTTCAACATTGAGCAGGGAAGCATTTTTGGTTTGCTGGGGCCCAATGGTGCTGGCAAAACAACCTTGCTAAGAATGATTACCGGCATTTTTTATCCGGACGAAGGCAACATCATTTTCAACGGCAGCAAATTTGATCCAATCAATGATATTCGCTACATAGGCTACATGCCCGAGGAAAGAGGCTTGTACAAAAAAATGAAAATAGGCGAGCAGGCTTTGTATCTGGCACAATTAAAAGGCATGAGCAAAAGCGAGGCAATGCATAAAATAAAAGAATGGTTTGTGAGATTTGAAATGGAAAGCTGGTGGAACAAAAAAGTAGAAGATCTCAGTAAAGGCATGAGCCAAAAACTACAATTTGTAATAACCGTTTTACATGAACCCAAACTGATCATACTTGATGAACCCTTTAGTGGCCTGGATCCTGTAAATGCCAATCTTATTAAAGAAGAAATATTTAACCTGGCTCAAAAAGGCAGCACCGTTATTTTTAGTACACACCGAATGGAGCAGGTTGAAGAGATTTGCGATCATATTGTATTGGTAAATAAAGGCAAAAAAATACTGGATGGTACCGTTACAGATATAAAAAATCAGTTTAAAGAAAATATTTTTCAGCTGGGTGCACAAACGAATGCACACAACTTAATGACCTATATTTTTGAAGTAATAAAACACCAGCCGGAAAAGTTGCTGATAAAATTACAGCATAACAGCACGACCAATGATGTGCTTAAATTTTTCATCGATCAAAATATTGCCATCAATTCATTTAATGAAGTGCTACCATCGCTCAATGATATTTTTATTAAGCTGGTTGAAGGCACACCGGAAGCAAGGCAGTTTCAGCAAGTGTAGTGGTGAATAGTGAATGGTGAATGGTGAATTTTTGACCATTGTCCATTAGTAAGAATCCTCTTTTTTTCGATTATTTTGATACTGGTTTTTATTTTGAGTTCATAAATTAAAAAATAATTCACCATTCACTATTGACCATTGACCATTCACCATTCATCATTGACCATTCACTCAAATAAAATTATATGAACAAGATCGGGCTTATTTTAAAAAGAGAATACATAACAAGGGTAAGGAACAAAACATTTTTGCTCTCTACTTTTCTATTGCCCATTGCAATGATATTGTTCATTTTTGGTTCAGCATATTTTGCTGCTACGTCCAAAGACAATCTTAAAAAAATTGCTGTAGTTAACTATCCTGCTTATATTAAAGAAAATCTGCAAAGCGATTCTTCCAGGCTACAATTTAATTTTACGACATCAGTAGATAGCAGCAATTTTAAAGGCAAGGGATATGATGCGGTACTAAATCTCAACAACGATTCTATCAGTAAAAAATTTATTATCCACTCCAATAAACAATTGGGCATGGATACTAAGGAAACGCTGGAAGACCGCCTGGATAAAGCGTATGAAAAAGACCAGTTGCAGCAAAAAGGTATTCGCAAAGAAATACTGGATAGCATCAATAAAAAATCTAAAGGTGCATTTACTATTGATAACCGTGTTGCCAGCGAAAGTGGTAAATCGCAGGAAGTAAATGCGGCTATTAATTATGGCGTGGGCTTTGGAAGCGGCATTTTAATCTACATCACCATGTTTATTTTTGGTGCCATGGTAATGAGGGGGGTGATGGAAGAAAAAACCAACAGGATTGCAGAAGTAATGGTGAGCAGCGTAAAGCCATTTGAACTGATGATGGGGAAAATTTTAGGCATTGCGTTGGTAGGCCTTACACAATTTGCATTATGGATTATTCTGGTGATGATGCTTACCACATTGGCAGGCGCACTTTTGCCTCACGAGATGATACAGCAGGCAGGTGCAGCTAACCAGGCTATGCCAGGCGGTGGCGGTAATACCGCCATGGCCATGAAGATGATTGAACTGCAAAAAAATATCAGCAATGTAAACTGGCTGCTGGTATTAAGTTGCTTTGCATTTTATTTTTTAGGCGGTTATTTATTTTATGCTTCATTATTTGCAGCCATCGGCAGTGTAATAAACGAAGATCCGCAGGAGGCACAATCACTGATGTTGCCCATCACCATGCCTATCATTTTCGCTTTCATCATTTTAACCAGCAATCTGAATACACCAGATAGTACTGTAATGGTTTGGGCCAGTATGATACCATTTACCTCACCCATTGTAATGATGGGCCGCATACCAAGCGGCGTACCCTGGTATCAGTTACTAACATCTATGGTATTGTTGGTGGCTGGATTTATTTTTACTACCTGGCTCGCCGGCAAAATATACCGTACCGGTATTTTGATGTATGGAAAAAAAGCCTCGTGGAAAGAAATGTTTAAATGGGCTTTTAGAAAATCGTAAAAGAACGGTCTCAATTGAGATGTGAGAGGGAATAAATAGAATCTTTCAATTTTTCAAAATCAAAAGATTCTATTTTACTATTTGCATATTGAAGATGAGCAATTCTTAGTAATAGAGAAAATACAGGTGAAAGAAATCTGCTACTAAAAAATATTCATGCTAAAAAAAGGCTTAATAAATCACAACTACAGATCCTCTCCTTGTAAAAGTTGTACCGTTGCACAGCATTTCAATGAAATAGACATAATTGCCGGCAGCAACTTTTTCTCCCTTATAAGTACCGTCCCATGCTGCGCTGTTATCATCCAATCTAAAATTCTTTCTTTCAAAAATTACTTGCCCGTAACGGTTATAAACAGTTAAATGTGTAGCAAGGGTTATGCCTTGTCCCTTTATCAAAAACCGCTCATTTTTACCATCATCGTTAGGACTAAAGGCTAACGGAATATAGATTCGGCTTTCTCCGCAAAGCAGGTGAATTGGTAAAGTATCCAAAGCTGAACATCCATTTGCATTGGTTGCCTTTACAATATAAACAAGCTCCTCAAAAGGCTTTACAACAGGTTGCGGACAGTTATAACAATCAAGGTATTTGACAGGCTGCCAATCCCATGCAATTACGTCGTTGCTGTAAACCGCATTGATTGTGTTGTTTTCGCCAGGCATCATTGTTAATGCCCCGCCAGCGTCAACAGCAGGTGAAGCAAGTACTGTAACAGAAATAGCTGCAGTGTCTGAAAAGCACTGATAGGCATCCATACCTGTTACGGTGAAAATGGCAGATGTTAATGGTGTTACTGAAGGGTTTGCAATATTAGTATTGCTCAATCCGGCAGTATTATAGATCCATTTGTAGGTACTTGCACCGTTTGTTAACAGTTCAATTTTTTTACCGGCGCATATTGAAATTGCAGCTGGTGTTTTTAAGGTAAATGGATGTACTACACTTACGGAAATTGAGTCGCTCTTAACACAACCTTCAATGTTTGTGACAGTTACTTTATAGACTGTTGCTACAACTGGTGAGGCAATGACAGTTGCACCCGATACAGTATTCAAACCAACAGCAGGAGACCATTCATATTTTACTCCACCGGTAGCATTGATAGCAATATGCTGGTTTTCGCAAATATTTGCAGTTGTTGGAGACAGCGTTATGAATGGTTTTGGGTTTACTATAAGCGATAGATTTACGGTATCTGAACATACTTCATTTGTTGCCACTAGTTTAATCAACTGGCTGCCCGGGACAGTATAAACTCTTGCAAGCGGATTTTGCAGCAGACTTTCACTGCCATCTTCAAATATCCATTTCCATACAGGCTGTCCAGCAATTTGAGTACTGGCCGTAAAAGTGGCTGATGCACCTACGCACAACGATTGTGGTCCGTTAATTTTTGGCCCCAGGCCCTGCAAAGCAGTTACCAGCGATGTAGCTTCCTTTCTGCAACCTGCAAAAGACTGCACCGTTAGTTTAACCGTATAATTGCCAGCATTGGTATAATCGAATACAGGGTTTGCAACATTCGATGTGTCGCCAGGCTGTGCTGTTCCAAAATCCCAGTGGTAGCGAAGATTTTGTGGTGATTGATTGCCGGCAATGCTGATTACCTGCGGTATGAAAGATACTTGCTTTGGGACACATATTTTTTGAGGCACATTGCTAAGAGAAATAAACAAGGAGTCGATTAAAACAGGCTGTGCTAAACGAGCGGAACTTGCACATCCGGCACTGTCTGTAGTTATAAGGCCCGGGAAATATATACCAGCCTGGGTATAGGTATGTTTTGAAAAACTATCT
>JAYTTM010000873.1:0-16223 GCA_043745055.1 Chitinophagaceae bacterium
GAAATTGAATTGAATATTGTAGATCTGGGCTTGATTTACCAGCTTGATTTTGATGATGAAAATTCAACCATTTATGTTACAATGACTTTAACAACGCAATTTTGTCCTATGGGTGCATCTATAACAGACGCCGTAAAAAATGTTATGGAAAATACTTTTACTGCTATGAAAATAAATGTAACACTAACCTTTCAGCCAGCATGGAATCATAATCGGATATCGGAGGAGGGGAAAATATTTTTAAACCAATAAACATGCTAAGCCTCACTTGTAAAACAGCCATTAAAGCAGTTATTTATCTTGCTGCTAAATTTAATTCCAGTGAAAAATCCGGTATAAAAGAGATTGCGGAATTTATAGATGCCAGCGAACATACGGTGGGAAAAATGCTTCAAATCCTGGTAAAGGAAAAAGTAATCAACAGCGCCAAAGGCCCAACCGGTGGCTTTTATATTACAGCAAGGCAAAAGACACAGCCCATCATAGCTATCATTGAAGCCATTGATGGAAAAGATGTATTTAAACAATGTGGATTAGGATTAAGCAAATGTGCCTCCACCCACCCCTGCCCCATTCATGAAGAATACAAGGGAGTGAGAAATCTTTTTGAAAAAATGTGCAGAAACAATACAATGAGTGATTTATGTGAACCAGTTAACAACGGCTTGGCCTATTTAATTGGGTAACGCCTATCCATTTAGTCTCCTCTTCGGCTAAGCGTTTAAAGCAATTCAATAAGCCAATAATATTTCTTACAAACAGCACTTTAGGCTGGTTTAAACTGATGACTACATATTCATGAACAGTTGCAGTTAAAAGATTACTAAAAAGGCTTTTATAATTAAGGACAACAAAGTCCTTTAATATTTTTAGTGTACCTTTACAAATTAAAATAGCGGTAACATTACTGCTTTGTCAACTATTTTTTTAAAACAGCAATGGTAAATTACATTAACGCATGAACCAATATCCTCAACATAAATTTCACATCCCTGTTATGGGATTGGCTTATACAATTGACTCCCCGATTAAGGTAGCCCGCTTTGGAATTGCTTCTGTTATTTCTATTGTTGAAGATGGGTTAATTGAAATGATGAGAAGCTATTATTATCCAACAATACAACTGGTCTATCATCCCATAACTAAAAATGAAGTAGACTATCGTGCCAAAAGAATTACCGATTACCTAAACCTGGTAAATAAAATAGTGAAAGATCAAATGGAGAAGATAAAACAATCTGCGTTTGAAACCGGATCTGAAATTGTAAAATATTTTGAAATGCTTCCGGATAACAGTAAGTTAAAACATTTGTATCATCACATGATGGATGCACCTAACAACCTGGAGAAACAAGAAGTGGCTACATTTTTACGCACGCAACTTATGCCGGGAAGTATTGATGTAAATATCATGACCAAAATTGATAGTGATAAACGAAATGAAAATGGAGATGTAACAGAAGATGGTTCAGAAGCAGTAACTGCACTGAGAGGATACATACAAAGTGACCTTACTAATTCTTCAGTTATTTTTTCTGCAGGCATGAACCCACGACTATATAACTACCTGGAAAAGTGTAATGAGTTTGATGCAGATGAACAGGGTGAGTTTAAAAAGAAAATAGTAATTAAAGTGAGCGATTATCGTTCGGCAATTATACAAGGTAAATATCTTGCAAAAAAAGGTATCTGGGTAAGCGAATTTCGGATTGAATCGGGATTGAATTGCGGCGGTCATGCATTTGCAACAGATGGCTATCTGATGGGGCCGATTATGGAAGAATTTAAAACCAAAAAAGAAGAATTGATTGCAACCATATTTGAGGTGTACAACAATGCTATCAAAGCAAAAGGTCGGATTGGATTTAATGAGCCACATCCTGTTAAAATAACTGCACAAGGTGGTATTGGCACTTACGAAGAAGATATTTTTTTACATGAACATTACGGCATAGACAGTACCGGCTGGGGAACACCTTTTTTGGTTGTACCCGAAGCTACAACTGTAGATGATGATACGTTGAATTTACTATGTAAAGCAAAGCAGAAAGACCTTGTGCTAAGTAACAATTCTCCCTTAGGTGTAAGGTTTCATTATCTAAAAGGCACAAGTGCCGATATAGAAAAACAGGAACGAATTAAAAAAGGAAAACCAGGCAGCCCCTGCACCGAAAAGCACCTGGCTTTTAATACAGAATTTACCGAAGCGCCAATTTGTACCGCATCACACAAATACCAACTATTAAAAATTGACCATCTTAAAGCACTGAAACTTTCTCCGGAGGATTATCAAAAACAACTAAACGGCGTATTAGCCAAAGAATGTTTGTGCGTAGGCTTAAGCAATGCTGCTTCTAAAGTTTATAAAGTACCATTTGTAAAAAAACAGGAAGCTGTAACTATTTGCCCGGGACCCAATATTGTTTATTTCAATAAAGTGGTTTCACTCCAAACGATGACGGACCATATTTATGGCCGAACAAATATTGTTGATGACAAACACAGGCCGCATATGTTTATTGCAGAATTAGGCCTATACATGAACTACCTGAAAGAACAACTGGCTGCAGATGCCGGTAAAGAAACGGATAATAAAAGGAAGAAATACTATCAGGAGTATTTAAATAACCTGCTGAGCGGCATTAAGTATTACCAGCAATTAAATGGCGTTGCCATTGCCAACAATCAGGAGTTTTTAGATGCACTTGAAATAACTGAAAATGAATTGAATGAAATCAGTTTTCAATTCATGAATAAGGAATTGGCCAATCAATCACTATCGTTGATTCACTAAACTTAGCCAATCAATACTTAACGACTGTGTACTCTTCAACAAAATTTTAATAAAAAATTGAACTATTAAAATAACTTTTTTCATGGATGGCTTTTAAATAAATATTGAACGATATTTAAGCTCTGTTTCTAAACCATTCCAACAAAAAAATTATTAGAATGCCTGCCAATAAATTCACTAAAGAAACCAGCTTTAGCACAACACAATACAGTGAATTGTAAAAAAATGAACTCCTTGAAAACATACTTCCCTTTTGGCTACAACATAGTAAAGATGAGGTGAACGGCGGCTATTTCACCTGCCTTAACAGAACAGGAAAAGTGTATGACACAGACTAATTCATGTGGCGGCAGGGCCGTTAAGTGTGGTGTTTTAGCTTTATGTACAACAAGGTGGCTCCCAACAAAGCATGGCTGGATATGGCACTGCACGTCGCAGCCTTTATGAAAAAATGGGCAGGGATGAAAAGGGCGACTGGTATTTTTCGTTAACTGCAGATGGTAAACCATTGGTGCAGCCTTATAATATTTTTAGCGATTGTTTTGCAACAATGGCATTTGCAGCATTAGACAAAGCATCTCCCAATGATGTTTATAAAAAAATTGCAACCGATACTTTTGAAAACATTCTTAAACGCCAGCATAACTGGAAAGGCAAATACAGCAAAGCATACCCCGGCACAAGAAACCTAAAAAATTTTAGTCTGCCCATGATTTTATGTAACCTCTCCCTCGAACTGGAACATATTCTCGGCACTAAAAGAGTGAATAGTTTTATACCTGCGGTTTTACAGGAAGTGATGTAAGTTTTTTATCAACCGCAATTGGGATTGATTTTAGAAAATGTTTATGAAGATAGCAGTTTTTGCGACAGCTTTGAAGGTCGCTTGCTTAACCCCGGTCATGCCATTGAAGCCATGTGGTTTATCATGGATTTAGGCAAACGCATAAATGACACGGCGCTCATTGAAAAGGCATGTAATATCATGCTCGATACGGTAGAATTTGGATGGGATAAGGAATATGGAGGAATCCGGTATTTCCTGGATGTAAAAGGGAATCCCCCGCAGCAACTGGAATGGGATCAAAAATTATGGTGGGTGCATGTGGAAGCTTTGGTGGCATTGGCCAAGGGATATGCATACACAAAAAACGAAAAATGCCTTCAATGGTTTGAGAAAATCCATGCCTACACCTGGGAACATTTTAAAGATAAGGAACACGGTGAAAGGTTTGGTTATTTAAACCGCCAGGGCAAGTTTTATTGGATTTAAAAGGGGGTAAATGGAAAGGTTGTTTTCATATACCACGTGCACTGTACCAGGTATGGAAAACATTTGAAACGCTTTAAAAAAATCCGTTTGTTGCAAAAAAAAATTTTATACCAGCTGTTAATTTGCTGTAGCCTGCATTCAACTAACCTGTTTGCACAATCAAGTTTACATACCGATGTATTGGTAATTGGTGGCGGTACCGGCGGAACTGCTGCCGGTATTCAATGTGCCCGAATTGATGTGGCTACCATCATTACAGAACCAACTACCTGGCTGGGTGGGATGCTATCTGCATCTGGAGTTTCAGCCATTGACGGCAACCATCTTTTACCATCCGGTATTTGGGCAGAATTCAGGGGACAATTGTACAAGGTATATGGCGGTGCAGATAAAGTGGCAACAGGCTGGGTAAGCAATACCCAGTTTGAACCACATGTAGCCGACAGTATTTTAAAAGCAATGGCTGCCCCTTTAAACAATTTAAAAATCCTGTAGAGTTATTCATTTTTAAAAGCAATGGTAAAAAACAAACAGGTAACAGGTGCTGTGTTTTTAAAAAAACAAACCAATCAAACAGTTACCATTTATGCTAGCCAGGTAATAGATGCAACAGAATTGGGCGATGTAATGGCGAGCGCAGGCATACCTTTTAATGTTGGAATGGAAGCCAGCAGTATTACTGGTGAAAATATCAATGTGCCGGCAAACAATACTATCATACAGGATATTACTTATTCAGCCATATTGAAAGATTATGGTGCTGCAACAAATTATACCATACAAAAACCTGCCAACTATTTCCCCGAAGAATTTGATTGTGCTTGTACCAATTATTACAATAATAAATTAAGAAAGCAACCCAATGTTGATGCAATAAAAATGCTGGAATATGGGAAGCTGCACAATAATAAATATATGATTAACTGGCCCAATTGCAGCAGATGGTGTGTAAATAAATGAATTAACACCGGAATTACAGGCCCGCTTTGTAGGCTGGCAGGTGCTTTTTACAATGTTGCCAAAGTATTGTCGGGAGGTGTATTGGTGTATATGGCAGGTGAGCTTGAAAAAATATATGGTGTAACCAATGCATGGCTGATCGTTTTGTTTGTATATGGAACCATCATGGTACTACTTGGATTGTACAACAGAAAAATGCTTCCTTCCGGTGGCGTCTCAAAACAGGTTCATTCACTCAAGGAAAGTTTTACCACATTAGTTGATGTGATTATTACCTTCTTTAAAAAAAGAATATTTGATTTAGTTTATGCTTCATTGTTTTTTACCGTTTTGCAGAAAGGCAAGCCATCAAAATAACCCCGCTATTTTTTAAAGCTGCAAGAGCAGATGGCGGACTTGGTTTATCAACTTCCCAAATCGGTTTGCTGTATGGTGTATTTGGCTCCATTGCTTTTGTGCTCGGTTCTATTATTGCCGGCTATTTTGTTTCCAATAAAGGACTTAACAAAAGAAACCTACTGATATTGTGCGCCTTTTTTAATATTCCCTTTGTGGCCTATACATTTCTTGCTGTTACGCAGCCACAAAATCAATACATTATTGGTGCTGCCGTAGCAATAGAATATTTTGGTTATGGTTTTGGTTTTGTAGGCTTGATATTGTTTATGATGCAACAAATTGCACCTGGCAAATACAAAATGGCGCATTATGCTTTCGGCAGCGGCCTTATGAACCTCGGCTTTATGATACCTTCGATGGTGAGTGGATTTGTAAGTGATTATTTAGGTTACAAGGAATTTTTTTATCTGGGTATTAATTGCCACCATACCTGCCTTTTTGGTAACCTGGCTGGTGCCGCTGCAAAAACCGGAAGATAAAGAAACCATTGAGGAAGTGATTGCTGTTTAAGCAGTTAATCAGTATAGCAGCTGAAAGGGAATAAACAAGTTGTCGGATAATTTAAAGTGATTGCATTTTTAAAGCTGAACAGAAAAATAAATGTTGACAGGCTTCAGATAAAAATTGCGACAGGTGGCGAATAGAAACGGAAACACTGGTAAAGGAAGTTCAATTAGGCTCCCCAGAGATAGCCGGGCTGCAGCGATGGCTTTGTGCCGGTTCCGATAGCTATCGGAATGAAGTGAATAGCCGCAACCAAAGTTGATTGGAAAACTTAAACTAAATGGCCCAAAGAAAATAAGTTTTCTATAAAATAAATGACTGAAAAAAAATAAACCGATAAATGAAATCAATTGAAAAACCATTTAATAAGCCATGTAAATAACCGGAACATTTTTAGATGAAATCAGTCACGATATTCCCCACAAAACTGGGGCTGGCTGAATGGGAAAAAGATTTTATTCACATGAAGGCGGCGGGGATTAACACCGTTATTTTGATTCGATGTGGCTATCGTAAATTCATTTCTTACCCCTCCAATTATCTTATCGGCAAATACCAATGCTATACCCCGCCAATTGATTTAGTGGAACTTTTTTTATCACTGGCAGACAAATATAATTTGCAATTTTATTTTGGATTGTACGACAGTGGCCGCTATTGGGACAGCGGTGATGTTGCCGGAGAGATATCCGACAATAAATTTGTTACCGAAGAAGTTTGGAAACAATACGGCCATCATCCATCGTTTAAAGGCTGGTACCTTAGTATGGAAATAAGCAGAAGAACCAAAGGTGCGATTGAAGGCTTTCAATCTATGGGATTGCATTGCAAACAAATCAGTAACAACCTGCTTACTTTTATTTCACCCTGGATTGATGGTAAAAAAGCAGTGATGGCTTCTGCACAAAGTCTTTCAAAAGAACAGGCCATATCGCTAAAGGATCATGAAACTGAATGGGCCAAAATATTTGATGGTATTAAAGCTGCGGTAGACATTGTTGCCTTCCAGGATGGGCATGTAGATTATCATGAACTAAATGATTACCTGGCCATCAATAAAAAACTGGCGGATAAATTTAAGCTGCAATGCTGGACCAATTGCGAATCTTTTGACAGGGACATGCCCATCAAATTTTTACCCATCAAATTTGAAAAACTGCAATTAAAACTAGAGGCTGCAAAAAAAGCTGGCTATGATAAAGCCATAACTTTTGAGTTCTTCCATTTTATGAGTCCGCAATCGATGTATCCTTCGGCACATCATTTATATAACCGATACCTTGAGTATATAAACCGATAAATAATGCGTTGCGCTATTCTATTTTTCCTGCTGTTTTTGATTATTGCTGACGGCGCTGTTGCAAAACTTAAGCAGAAAGTATTTCCCGGCTTATTAACTTCTTTAGGCAATGGCTATCAAAGCTCATACAACTGGCTGATGAAATGATATCACCAGACAGAAAATATGGTTTCAATGATGAAGTATTTTTTTATTATGAAACATTGAACTGATTATAAAGGGTAAACTTTATCCTAAGGAAAAGTGAGTAGCATAAAATAAAACAGGTATCAAACAAAGCATCTTTGCAATTAATCAAAAATATTTTTTTAGAATTAAACAATTTTTTCAACATATTATTTATTCATTTATTTAAAAGTAACATCCAAATGCAATACACCCCATCATTAACAGGTTTATTAAACTCCCCTATAATTGTACAAGGGAGTTCATTGCTTTGCTATTTTTGTCATAGGATTTTCACTAATAAACTATCAGGACTAATAAACGTCTTGATTTAACCTCTTGTTATGAATGTATTCAAATATCTTCTTGTTGTAATTTTTGCAATTTGCAGTTCTCCAATTTTTTCACAAAAATTTATTCCGTTCCGGGATAAACATATTTCTTATGAAGGAAGAATTGCTTTTACAACTACTGCTGCAGAATTAAACTGGCCAGGCACTTCTGTAAGAATTAACTTTAAAGGCTCCCATATTTCAGGCCGGTTTAAAGATGCAGATACCGCCAATTATTACAATATTATTATTGATGATAAAATCATATCAAAATTCCATTTTGATACCATTCAAAAAACATACCTGCTGGCGTCAGGCTTATCCAATGGAAACCATACACTGCAGGTATTTAAGCGAACAGAATGGGATAAAGGAAAAACCTGGTTTTACGGATTTGAAGTAGGCCATAAAACACAAATACTAAACCCGGCTAAACCACTAAAAAGAAAAATTGAATTTTTTGGAAACTCCATTACCTGTGGCTATGCAATAGAAGATTCGGTTAATGATTCGCCTGTTGGATATTTTGAAAATTGCTATGATGCATACGCCGCAATTACAGCCAGGCATTTTAATGCGCAAATGCATGCAACAGCAAAAAGTGGTATTGGAATTACCATTAGCTGGGCTCCGCTGATAATGCCTGAAATGTATAACCGGCTTGAGCCACTTGATTCAAATAGCAAATGGAATTTTTCGAAATTTATTCCAGACCTGGTGGTGATCAATTTATTTCAAAATGATGCATGGTTAACGAATATGCCCAACCATGAACAATTTAAAGCAAAGTTTGGAACCACGCCTCCTACAGATGAATTCCTTATCAATGCCTACGAAAGTTTTGTTGTTAGTGTGAGAAAGAAATATCCCAAAGCCAGCATCATTTGTATGTTGGGTAATATGGATATCACCCGAAGCGGATCTCACTGGCCCGGCTATGTTCAACAAGCAGTAGCATTGTTACACGATAAAAAAATCTACACTTATTTCGCTCCTTACAAAAACACACCAGGGCATCCAAAAACCGCAGAGCAAAAAATGTTGGCAGATGGGTTAATACAATTTATCAGCAAGCATATTCAATGGTAATAAATCATTTTAAAATCCTAATAATACCTCCCAATCATTTTATTTTCAACAATATTTTTTTTCATTTCAGCTACATTTATTTGTCCTTGTTTTGCATACACAATTTTCCCTCCCGGCTCTACCAGTATGGTGTAAGGCAATGCGCCCTGCCACTTTGGATCAACGGCTTCTATCAATTTATATTTATCATCAATACTAAATAGGTAATTTTTATTGGAGGCCTGCTTTCCTTTTAAAAACTTCAATACCTTTTCCATTTTAATTGGATCATCTGCACTAATACTTATAAACTCAAAGTCCCTTGCCCGGTACATTCTGTTCATATTGACAAAATCAGCAAACTCATTAGCACATGGTCCGCACCAGGTAGCCCAAATGTTTATCAGGCGCAGCTTATCCGAATTGTTTTTCAATAAATCTTTTACGCCGGTTTCATCAACTAAAGCAACAGCTACCGGCTCTTTAGCCCACTTGTCTTCATAAGCTTGTAAAGTATTTTCTTTAGATGCCCATTTAATTGAACAGCCAAAAACTTTAGTGGTTTTAGTAGCTACCTCATTGTTGCTGAGTAATGCTTCCAATACATTTCGGGCATCAAAATTATTGGGTGTTTTTGCCGGATTTTCTACATCATCAATCCTGCCCTGGTAGCAAAGTTTTCTTTCTTTATTAAAAATAAAAACATGCGGTGTGGCTGTGGGGCCATAGGCTTTGGCAACGCTCTGTGTTGTGCCATCAAATAAATAGGGGAAATTAAATTTCTTTTGTTTTGCCCTTAGTTTCATCTCTTCAAAAGTATCCCCCATATCACTGTATCCCAATTCATCTAATCTAACTGCAACCGGATCGTTTGGCATAATGGCTAGTACCGTAACGCCTTTGGAACTGTAGTCAGCTTTCAGTTTAATAATTCTGTCTTCATAAGCCTGTGCTGTAGGACAATGGTTGCAGGTGAAAACTATTACCAGCAATTTTGAATTGCTGAAAGATGCCAATGTATACGTTTTGCCATCCGTTCCGGCGAGCTTAAAATCTGGTGCCTTTGCGCCAATAGCCAACGTTGGATAATCATCCATTGCTGATGCAGTAAAAGATAAAAAAATGAGCAGAAAAAAAACTGTAATGGTGGTTGAAAAATATTTCATTTTATTTTTTTTGAAAAGGTACATTTTTGGATGGTGCCAATCAAATCAATTTATGTCTTTTATTAGTCATTTTTTCATACTGATTTTTTT
Organism: Chitinophagaceae bacterium; assembly: GCA_043745055.1. Lineage (GTDB taxonomy): Bacteria > Bacteroidota > Bacteroidia > Chitinophagales > Chitinophagaceae > Ferruginibacter. Next base: position 10,052 of record JAYTTM010000873.1, read on the forward strand.
TCGTTGAAAAAATACTGAGTGTGAAAAAAATTGCACAAAAAAAGCTGCCGCATTATTTGCGGCAGCTTTTTCTCTATTTCAAAAGTGATTTATTTTTGTAAAGGCGGTCATAAAACTTATTTAAACATATTCTTCAAGCCGAATATCAGTACTAAAGATGATTTTGTACATGCATAACTTACTTTTTTACCTGAAATCATTACTGTATCAATAAAGCACCTTGCACTATCAGATTCTTACCAGCGTTTACAATAAAGCTTGCGCCCGTTGCAATATTTTGGGGAACGTTCAATAAACATTCTCCACCTGCAATATTGTCAATTATAATAGTGCTAAATACCGGTAAAGTTGCGGGAGGTATTAAATTATCAGCCCAGTTAGCCGCATTATTCCAGTTACCATTACCTGTAAAAGTGTATGTAATACTTTGTGCTGTTGCTCCACTTATAGTAACAGTGGCATCATCAATAATATTATCCAAAGCATCTGTTATTGCGGTTACTCTTGCAACATTTATAACAGGGGGTGCTACACCATTTGCAACCGGATTAAAGGTAGCCTTAAACTCCACTTCAAATGAATCCAATGGCGCCAGAGAACCACCGGCCAGACTGCTTGAACTGTTACCCAACCTGAATATAATCGTTTTAGTTGATCCATTATAATCTGCAATGTCATCGCCACTTGCATCAGTTTTAATACCAACTGTAACACCCGGACAATAATTTACTTTCAAGGAATTAGAAACAAAGATCATTGTTGATGGCAAAGAATCTATGAGAACAACGGAAGTCGTATTGCCAATCCCATAATTTTTACCTTTAATTTTATAGGTTAATACTTCGCCGGTTTCTGCAATTTGATTATTGTTTGCATCAGTAACTGATTTAGTAATTTTCACATCAGATTCTTTCATTTTAATAGCTACAGTAATTAAACAGCTAAAGTATTGATCTTGCGTTGTGCCATACTGAAGCGACAATGTGTTGTCTTTTGGCAACAGGTCATAACCTGTACCAATATAGAAATGATCAATATCAATACCCATTTGATCGGTATAGTTAGGATTTTTAGTTGTTACATGTACACCGTTAATTGTTTCTGTTCCGTTCCAGAAGTTGTTAGGTTGATTAAGTGCATTGCTTAAAATGTTGTTGTTAACTTTAAAAAAATCACCATTAAACCTTGCATCGCCTTCCCAGGCTACTAAGCCAATCTGTGCTTCTTCGGCAGTTATACCTCCGGCAGGTATATTTAAGCCGGTAATCGTAATAGGATTTACTGTAGCGGCGTTATTGTTAAAGACTTCCTGAAACCCATCAATAACCCGTATGCTATTAAAGTTTAGCAGGGGATTTTCATATACTACTACAATACTCCAAGCACCATAATTTCCATAATCTCCACCGGTACCTGTGGAAAAAGCACCATTCCCCACTGTATACGTTCCAGCACCTTCTTGCTGTACTAATGCTGTAATATCTACAAAAGCCTGGTAACGGCTATACTCCGTACTTAAGCCGGTTTCAAGTACAGACTTATCTATCTGTGCTGCAGATAATTCCTGATATACACCAGTTGTACCTTTTCGTATCTTAATTTTTTGATTTAGCGGATCTGCCATATTAAATTGCGACTTCAATGCCCTTCCTCCCCAATACAACCTTGCTAGTTTAATTGTGTTGATTCCACCCGGTAAAACTAAATCAGCAGAAGAAGAATTTCTTGTTCCTGCACCTTCACCTGTATTGCCATCTATATCTACATATTGCATACTGGTTTTTCCAAAATTCCCATTATCATATAAACTGTTTCCATTTACACTATTTCCATTCATAGCTACTGTATTTACAGAGCCATCTGGATTTGAATAGAACATTAAAGTATTCCCAAAAAGTGTGGTGCCGCCTTTCATATTTTCTGAATAAACTATACCCAGTTTACGAAATTGAGCTTGGGAGGAAGTTGACAATAAAAAGAGAAAAAAACACAGAAAAGATTTAATTCGGTTGAAGGAAATCACAGAGTAGATTTTAAACATGGCTTTTATTTGTTTTATTTTGAGTATGAAATTACATTTTAATATGTATGTTACCGATTACTTATAACAAAAATTGAACCTAGACTGCTAATTTCAGCATAAAACTTAAAAAAGCCATAAATATTTTATTAAACCCTTAAAAAAAACAGCGCAAATACTATTGATTTCAGTTCTTCTGTTAGGACTTTGCAGGCTACTTCAAAAAGACTTCAATAAACGTTTTACCAAAAAATAATCTGCTGCTTACAACTACCCGATATTTTTAATTGCTCACTTTACCACCAATGTATTTATTAAACGCCTTGATGGTATAATAAAACAAGCACAGGGAAATACCAAACAATAAAGTAAAGCCCCAGGTACTTTTATAATCAAATGGATTGATAACCCGTTGCAGACTTGTAGCAAATAATGCCACAGGATTGGTAATAATATCCCAACTATTAAACCGTAAAAAACGACCAATGTAAATACCATAACCACAGAGTAGTAAACTACATATTATACAACAGTTTACCCAAAATAATTTTAGGTGTTTTGTAAGAAACTGCTCTACCTGTAATAAAGAAACTAACCCCAGCATAATGCCGCACCATGCTGCATTTATCACCAATAAAAGATCGAACCACATGGGTAATGGCGGCCTGCTTTCGTAATGAAAAATATCAGTGATAATATATGGTGCATTCGGAAAAAAGAGCAACCAGCCAGCCAATAAAAAACAACTTTTTACAGTAAGTTTTTGCTGGTGCTGCAACCTTCGGCTTAGCAGTAATGGGATAGCTGCTAAAAAAAGATTCCAACTATAAAATACATACATCAGTTGATGAGCAATGGCAATTCTTACCGCCAATAGCAGCAGGGTAAACGCTACAGATGCTATCAGCATTTTTTCTATGTTAGATAATTTTTTCATTTTTTATTTCAATAATTTTTTACTTGTTTTTTCTAAAACTCCAGTTAAGTATGTATGACCTAACCCCCAGCCTCTAACTGGAATCCCTGCACCTCGTTTGACCTCACCCCCAGCCCCTCTCCAAGGGCAGAGGGGAGCTTGACACTGATACCTCAAAGTTCTTTTCTTATTCGATGAGTAGTCTCATTTTTCTTGTACGTTTATTTAGAATAAGCTTTGCATTTTCAGTTCTGTTCCACAAAGCATCAGCGTATTTATTTTAAACCCCAAATAAAAGAGCTAGCCCCCTAACCCATAAAGGTTTTATCGCCATGATCGAGTATTAGTCGCTAAGTAGGATATTTTTTTTAAGAAAATGATGTTTGTTTTCAAACCCAAATGCCTACTTACCCATGTTGTTAATTGATCAATTTTATTAATCAAACTATTCAACCTATACGTTCCCCTACTCTCCTAAAACAACTTGGGTAAAAAAATAATTACCCCAATGGCAACGCTTATAATTGAAGCAAAAAGCACCGCTCCTGCTGCAACATCTTTCACGGTTTTTATTACAGGATGATAGCCGGATTCTACTTTATCGCACAATTGCTCCAATGCCGAATTCAGCATTTCCATACTTACCACCATTGCCACACAAACCAATACTGCCAGCCATTCAGCAGCACTGATGCCCAGTATTGCAGCAGCTGCAATAGTAGCGGCAGCTATTGCCAATTGAATTTTCCCATTGCGTTCATATTGAAAAAAATGGCGCATTCCCTGGAACGAATTAAATAGTGCATCAAAAATTCCCTGCCGGTTTTTATAGTAAACAGGCGGCTGTTCTTCCTGATTAGATATGTTATCTACGGCATCTAACTTGCCGATTGTTTTATCGTATTTACTTTTCATTTTCATACTATATTTTTTAAATTTTACGCCCCCTGCCTTGAATAATTTTTTATGCGCCATCCATATTATCAGGGAGGTGCAATGAAAAAATATTTTATACAAAATTAAAGAGAACCATTTGTTGCTATTACTTTTTAACTGAATGATGGCTTGTAATCGTTGTTGTTGAAATTGAATATGTGGTGCCTCGTCGATCAAAATATCGGTACAAATTTGTTGTAATAATTTACAGTTGGAAGCATCTTTAAGGCTTTGATAAAATATTTGTTCGGCACTCTCTACAGTCAGCACAGCTATCGTCCACCACTGCATGCTGGTATTCAAATGCCTTACTTTTCTAAACAAAGTATCGCCCCAGTTTTTTTTAATTCGTGGCTCATTAATCAGGTCTAAATATCTCCCTAAATTATTGCCATGCTTTTGCTCTTCCTTAATAAACAGCCGCATGGCATCCACATAATAAGGATCATTTATTTTTTTAGCAAATTGAATACTGGCTGCAATAAGATTACTACCATCGGAGGTTTCGCCCAACTGCCAAGCCTGCAGCGATTTTAATACCGGCTTCAATTCAGCTTTTGTAATGGTTGGCTGTATCGTCCAGTCAATTCTTTTTTGCTGCAAATTCTGGCTAAAATAATTGAACCATTCTTTGGAAGTGTTCAGTTTCTTTGCGTTGTTAAAATTGAATGAAGTTGTTTGCATCTTTTTATAGGTTTAAATAAAATCATTACTTATAATGCTTTTACAAATTTGATAATAGTATAGAATTGAAGAGCCAGCGGCTCGGTGCATGCTGTAACCCCGAAATTCATTTCGAAAAAAAACCAATAAACGTTTTAGAGTTCCATAGGAGCGGTGCATTTAATAAACATGCAAATAAATGCGCCGTTCCCACGGAACTCAATTAGTAGTGCCCATTATACACCCCCTGAAATAAATTTCGGGGTTACAAAATGTGTCAAGCCTACGGCTTTACTAATTTATCAAAGTAGATTAAATACAGATGGTTAAATTTACACAACTACAGCTGCTGGAACTTCATTACGCTCTCCATACCATTTAATTTTTCTGCTGGCATACATTACCATTGCCAGTACAATAAACAAACCGATACTTCCTACCAGCAAGGCGGTATCTTCCAGGCGAATTAGCACAAAAATGAAACCATATAAACAGCTAAGCAGGGATGCAAAAACGCCTGCAGTTTTAAGGCTGTTAAAATGTCCTTTGGCGTACAAAGAGATTAATAAAATAGTTGCCACCGCTGCCACTAAGTATGCGTAATCAAACAAAATAAATTCGCTGATGGATAATAACAACGTAAAGAAAATAACCAACGCAATACCAATTAAAACATACTGAACAGGATGCACCGGTTTTTGCTGCATCAATTCAATAATGAAAAAAAGTGCAAACGTAAGCCCGATAAAAAGGATGGCATATTTTACGCTTCGCATTGTTTTGGCATATTGGTCTGCGGGCTGCACCATGGTAACACCAAATGCGAATGGCTCTTTTTTAAAATTGAAATCTTTTATAACCGTACCAAAAGGAAGGTTAGCTTTATTAAAATTCCATTTGGCTGAAAAACCTTGTGGGCTTACGTTTCGGCTGGCAGGTAAATTGTTTCCGTCAAATTTAGGATCGGGCCAGGTACTGCTGAGGTTAAAACTGCTGTTGCCTGCAAGTGGTACAAAATGCAGTTGTTCGCTGCCATTAATTTTTACCGGCATAGAAAAAGTCAATGATTTACCAAGCTCTGTTGCAGATAAAACGATGTTGGAAGACAGGCCAATAGTTTCCATTTCCCGATTGCTTGTTGCAACAACCCTGTCGTTATCGCTTTGTGCAGTATTGCCATAATCGTTGAAGATAGATTCTATTTCTTTTGAAGGTAAGCCCGGTGCCATTTCGTAACTACTACCGTTTATGGCAATAATAATTTTTTCCTGTATGCCTTTAAAATCCCTGATGCCAAAACATATTTTAGCATCAGAAAAACTAACCATTGCAGGCGTGATATCTTTTGGCAGTTGCACCACAAAATTGCCCGTAGTTTTTATATCACTTTTGTACAACAATACTTTGTAAATACTCCTGGGTCGTATCTCAGGTATGATGCTGCCATTTACCTGAAGATTCTCTGGCAATATAAAAAGGCTTTTATGCAGCGTTGTTATTTTGCCTGCAGCATCGCTAACGCTGGTATTATAAGGCAGGTACAAGTATGGTCCGGTAAGCGTTTGCGGTGCTGCCCATTTGCTGCTGATTTCCTGTGTTACCTGCTGCTGCCGTTGCTCCCTTTCACTTACCAGGTT
>JAYTTM010000874.1:0-1155 GCA_043745055.1 Chitinophagaceae bacterium
GGCACGATAAGGACTGTAAAGCCGTTATAGAGGCAAAAGTTATGGCCATCGTACTTCCATTCTTCGAAAATTTAGTAGACCCACGTATTGAACGCACCAAGCTACACTCATTAAAAGACATATTAGCCCTTACGATTTGTGCCGTTCTAAGCGGCTGTAATGATTGGGAAGAGATAGAATTATATGGGATCAGCAAAGAAAACTGGTTAAAAACATTTTTGGCACTGCCCAACGGTATTCCTTCCCACGATACGATTAATCGGGTGTTTTCAGCATTGGATACTAAAGATTTGCAGGGATGTTTCATTGATTGGGTTCAGAGTATCGCAGGTATCAGTAATGGCAAAGTAGTAAGCATAGATGGGAAACGGCTTTGCAATGCAGGGGTCGATGGTAAGAAATCTATCATACACATGGTAAGTGCCTGGAGCAATGCCAATAATATGGTAATGGGACAGGTAAAAACAGACGATAAGAGTAATGAGATAACGGCTATTCCGGCATTACTGGATTTACTTGTGTTGGAAGGGAGCATTATTACAATTGACGCCATGGGTTGCCAGACGGCAATTGCAGAGAAAATAGTGGATAAGGACGCAGATTATGTGCTGGCAGTGAAAGACAATCAGGCTCATTTACTGGACGATATCAAAGATGCTTTTGCCCAAACACCCGGCGCTGTTGCCGATATATCCATGGAAACAGCACATGGCAGAATAGAAAAGCGCACCTGTAAAGTGATTACTGACATGGACTGGATTAGTAAAGCAGGAAACTGGAAAAAACTACAATCCATCATCAGTATAGAAACCAGAAGGACTGACAAGAAAAGCGGTGAAATCCAGTTGGAACAACGGTTTTACATATCAAGCTTATGCACAACGCCAAAATATTTTAATGAAATCATCAGAGGGCATTGGGGAATAGAAAATAAATTGCACTGGTGCTTAGACGTGGTATTCAAAGAAGATTACAGTACTAAACAAGCGGGCAATGCTGCAGAGAACTTTAGCCTCATTACTAAAATAGCCCTCAACCTATTGAAAAACGAAAACAGCAAAAAAAGAAGCCTAAAAAACAAACGGTTACTGTGTGGATGGGATGAAGCTTTCTTAGCTAATCTACTCTTTAAACAAATTTAGATGCGTTTGCCCT
>JAYTTM010000875.1:0-1154 GCA_043745055.1 Chitinophagaceae bacterium
ATTGCAACACTTGTATTATTCAGCCGTTCGTAATTTTTTGAATTGCGCCTGTTGGTGTCAATCCATGAAAATGTTCTTTCTACAATCCATCGTTTCGGTAATATTTTAAAAGTGTGCATTTCATGCCTTTTTATGATTTCAAGCTCTATTTTAAATTTTGTTTTTATGGTCTTTATCAATTCTCCCCTGTATCCCCCATCTGCAAATATTTTTATTACTTTCTTCCAGTTTTCCAGCATTTTGCTTACCACATCAACTGCCCCATCCCTGTCCTGTACAGAGGCACTTTGAATAACCACGGCAAGCACCAGCCCAAGGGTGTCAACAATGATATGCCGTTTAATGCCCTTTATCTTCTTGCCTGCATCAAAGCCTTTGTCTTCGAAGCTTACCAGCGTATTCTTTACTGACTGGGCATCTATAATACCTGCACTGGGTTCTTCGTTTTTGCCCTTCGATTTCCTGATTTTCTCAACCAGTAATTCATGTATCACCTCAATGGTTTCATTCTTTTTCCACACACTGAAATAATAATACACTATTTGCCATTTTGGAAAATCCCCTGGCAATAGACGCCATTGGCAGCCTGTTTTAACCAAATATAAAATCGCATTGAACACCTCTCGCAAATCATATTTGCGGCTTCTGGCCAAGTCTAAATTTTTTGATATAATTTGCCACTGGTTATCGCTTAAATTGGTACTGTAGTTTGTCATACTAATTGAGTTTGTTGTTATTCACAATTAGTAAAACTTATTTTCAATTAAGCGCTAACTATTTTATCCACTTTTCCACATAATGATTTTCTAATTCTATTTTTAAACAGCTTCTAAGTGTAAGAATAATTTTTTCCCATGAACCCGTCATTATACATTTTAATCAATGTGTCGTTAAAAACAAATGAGCATTTGCCTGTAGCAGTTTCAGTCCACCCCATAGTAGTAAAAGTTCTTTTTAATGTATCAAATTTTTGCACATCAACGCTTAATGTCCAAAAACTTCCTGATTCCGGATTTTGTGATTTTGAACTAATAAAGCACACACAAAAGAGTAAGCAAATAATTGTTTTGTGCATCTTATAAATATTAAACCCATAGTCCCGGCTGGTTAGTGTAAAATAAAAAAGCGTGGGACTAATAACTTTCGCAATCGAA
>JAYTTM010000876.1:0-1153 GCA_043745055.1 Chitinophagaceae bacterium
TCCCACATCCATCATGGAGCCACCGCCTAATGATTTATTGTATAGCCTGCCTTCCAGATCTACAGGTGCATTAAACCCAAAATCGGCTGATACATATTGGAGCTTACCAATAACATCATCTTCAATTAATTTTTTTATTTTTTCTATAAATGGCATGCAAGCTGTCCACATTCCTTCCATCAAAAAAACCTTGTTTTCTTTTGCTGCCGCTATCATTGCGGCTGTTTGCCGGTAGCTAAGTGCCATTGGCTTTTCGCACAATACATGTTTTCCTTTTTTTAGACAAGCCATGGTTTGCTCAAAATGAAAAGCATGTGGCGTAGCAATGTAAATGATGTCAACATTTTCATCCTCCATCAGCTCTTCATAATTATCATAACATTTGGTTGCACTAAATTTAGTTGCATATGCCTTTGCGTTTTCAATATCCCTTGAAGCAATAGCATATACTGTTGCCCCTTGTACAAAATTTAATGCTGTGCAAAATTTTTCTGCAATTCTGCCTGCACCTAATATGCCCCAACGATAATTTTTTTTCATGATAACGATTGTATGAAATCTATTTTAGCGTAAGCATAACCACAGCAAATGGAGGTAATTTTACCTGCAATACATTGGCCGATAATTTTGCTTCATTAAATACTACGGGCTGTATTTTATTTGGCTCATCAAATGAATTATAATCCTGCAATTTTTTTGATGTAATGATTTTTCCTGACAGCGATGTAAATTTTGATCCATTGATATGAATGCTGATATCCTGCGATTTGGAAGCATCAATATTAACCAGCGAAATATGGGTTACACCATTTTTATCTTTAGATGCTGATACAGATACAGCAGGTAATTTTTCGTTTCCAAATGTATAATCATTTGAAATTATTTTTACCGGAAGCATAGTAGCATCCTGGTGCACATTGTACATTTCCATAACATGGTAGGTAGGCGTAAGAATCATTTTTTCTTTACTGGTAAGAATAACAGCCTGTAATACATTTACACACTGGGCAAGGTTGGCAATCCTTACCCTGTTGGCGTGGTTATTAAATACATTTAATGTTACTCCTGCAATCATAGCATCTCTAATGGTATTTTGCTGATATAAAAAACCGGGATTGGCTCCTTTTTCAACATCGTACCATCCACCCCATTC
>JAYTTM010000877.1:0-4266 GCA_043745055.1 Chitinophagaceae bacterium
GGAAATGTATGAGGTAATCAATACACTTACCAATTTAAAACACAAAACCCTTATTACCCTACTCTATAGCACAGGTATGCGCCTAAGCGAAGTAGCCAACCTTAAAATACAAGATATTGACAGCTCTTTAATGCGCATTAAAGTAGTAAGTGGAAAAGGTAAGAAAGATAGATTTGTACCATTGTCACAACTTGTACTATTAGCGCTGCGAAAGTATTATTTGCAATACAAACCCGTTATCTATTTATTCAATGGACAAGGGGGTAAGGGCAAAAAATACTCCACCCGATCTATACAGAAAGTATTACAAAACACGCTTGCCAAAATTGGACTACAACATAAAAATTATTCGGTACACACTATACGCCACAGCTTTGCAACACACCTCATAGATAATGGTGCAGATTTACAAATCATACAAGAACTCATGGGACACCATCACCTGTCGCAAACCACCGCCTACCTGCACCTCAGCAGCAAACGGATTAACCAGACCGTAAACCCTTACGACGCTATGGTGGCGCAAATAAATATGGATAACGATGTAAACAAAAGCGTATGACAACACCTACTCAAAAAGGGGTAGCTTCCGTTCAATACATTTTACAACAGTATCACACAACCTCTACCAACACACAGGTACAAGGCGTAGTAGAACAATTGAAAAAATGCAGAACATCGCAGCTTGGATACCACCTTTATAAATGCAACAACAATCAATGTGCTCAGTACAAATATCAATATCATAGCTGCCGCAACAGGCACTGCCCAGCCTGTGGCGCACTACAAAAAGAACAGTGGATAGAAGATAGAAAAAATGAACTACTCCCCATACCCTATTATCATGTAGTGTTTACATTACCACATGAGTTAAACAGCATCATTTTGGGCAACAGAAAGCAACTCTATAATCTGCTAATGAATGCAGCAGCACAAACATTGCTGAGTTTTGCTCATAACCCTACATACTTAGGGGCTACACCAGGCATACTATCGGTGTTACATACATGGGGACAGCAGTTAAGCTTTCACCCACATGTACACTGCATTGTAAGCGGTGGAGGTATGGCTACTACGCTACAAAAAAATAAAAACAATACCGACAAAGTATTTTGGAAAAATGCGGTAGGCAATAAAAATGATTTTCTTTTTCCGGTAAAAGCTATGGCTATTGTATACAGAGCAAAATATTTACAAGGCCTAAAAAAATTAATAGCTAGTGCACAGGTAACACTAGCCGTTGACAGCAATATAGACGATAATATAAAAAGCCTCTATGATAAAGATTGGATAGTCTATGCAAAAAAACCATTTGGTGGACCGCAGCAAGTGGTAGAATACCTGGGCCGATATACGCACAAAGTGGCCATAACCAACCATCGTATAAAAGAAGTAAACGACCAAAACAAAACCGTAACCTTCGATTACAAAGATTATAGTAGCAATAGTGAGCAAAAACAAATGCAACTGAGCAGTACAGAATTTATACGCCGTTTTGAACAGCACATACTACCAAAATATTTTACCAAAATACGCTCCTACGGATACCTTAGCAACAAAAACAGAAAAACAAATATTAAGGCCATTGTGCAGTGCATGCAAATACCAGCACATGCTCCAAGAATAAACATACCCTGGCAAGTAAGGCTGATGGAGCGGTTTAATATAATATACAACCAATGCCCACATTGCAAGCAGCAAAGCCTACAATTGGTCAATGCCATTTTTAAAGAAAAATTTATACCCGATGGATAAATCAATAAGGTAGTGTCAGAAAAAAAATGGTGTTGCAAAACAAAATTGCCAAAGGCAAAAGGCAGTCTCGTGTCTTGCAAATAAAAAATAATCGCTAACAAAAAAAGAATTACAAAAAACAGTTACATTTGAACAAGCAATAACAAAATATGGGCATCAAAGACCCCTTAAAAAATAGAAAAAGAAAATAGAAAAGAGCTGTGAAAAAAGTAGGAGTAAGTTACTTTATACCTTACAACTTGTCTATGCGTCGGTCAACGCAAAAGTAAACCGACACCCCCTCGCAAACAGATATATGTTCGGGGGCTTTTTTGAGGGGGCGACGGTTACTTTTATATGAGTAAGCTGCCATGCTAAAATAAAGACAGACCAATAAAATCAATTAAAATTATGAAAAAAACAATATTTATTTTCTTAACATTCTTTGCAACATTGTGGTGCAATGCACAGAGTTATAATTTTGAACAAGGAGTTAAAGCTTATAAAGAAAAAGATTTAGACAAAGCTCTAGATTATTTTGATCGTGAAATTAACGATAACCCCAAAGCTGCTTTATCATTTTATTATCGTGCAATTATTTATAACTATCAAGATAAAAATTCAAAAGCGTTAAGAGATATAAACAACGCAATAAAATATTTTCCGTCAAAAGAGAAATCACTATTATCAGGTGCTTATAAACTAAGAGGCGATATTTATGTAATAATTGAAATTTATGATAAAGCATTTGAAGACTACTCTACTTCATTAAAACTAACCCCAAATGACCCGGATATATATATTGACAGAGCACAAATCTATTTTGATTTAAAAGAATATCAAAAAGCTGAAGCCGATTATAAACAAGCATTAAAAATTGACGAATCATTACCGATAGCTTGGGCTGGTTTAGGAAGAAATTATTTAAACCAAAAAAATTATACAGAATCCGAAAAAATTCTCAACAAACTAATAAAACTAGCACCCGAATATACAGAAGGTTATAAATTTAGAGCTCGATGTTTCTATGAACAAAAAAAATATGATGAGGCAATTGAGGACATCTTTTATGCTTTTCTTCTAGATGAGTCAGATAAAAAAATTCGAAATGTTTTCATTTCGTATTCCGAAAATAATTATTCCTTATCACTTTCTAAAGTGAACGCTCAATTAGTTTCCTATCCAGAAAAAGATCTTTGGTATTTTGTCAGGGCCCAATTATTTGAAGGCAAATACAATTTTGCAGCTGCTATTAAAGACTACACTATACTTATGGAATTGTCAGACATTAGTTTTAGACCTTCTTTATTATCGTATCGAGCAAAATGCTATTTAAATGCAGGTATGTATGAGATGGCGATTTCAGATTACACCGAGGCAATTTCTATCGATTCTACTGATGCTTATAATTATGGCTATAGAGGCGATGCCAAACGATTAAAAGGAGATTTTAAAGGTGCTTTAATAGACTTTAGTAAAGCAATAAATGTTGAGCCACGGGAAGATTGGTTTTATTACAGAAGAGGTTGGGTTAAAGATGAATTTTTGAAAGATTATCAGGAAGGGCTAAAAGATTATAATGAAGCAATTGCAATTAACAAAGATTATGCCTACACATACTTAAATAGGGGACGATTATATGAAACAAAATTAAATAATCCCTTAAAAGCTAAAGCAGATTATTTAACAATACTATCAATTGACACTGTAGTTATTAATGGAGGGAATTGTCGCCAATATGCTTTATTTCATTTAGGTCGCAATGATGAAGCAATTGCCTGGGTTAAAAAAATCATTAGGCAATATCCTACAGAAGGAAATTATTATGACGCATCATGCTTGTATTCATTGATGAATAAATCAAAAGATGCAATTGAAAATATGAAATTTGCATTTGAAAGTGGCTATAGGGATTTTACGCATTTGGCTAATGATGATGATTTGGATAATATCCGAAATATGTCTGAGTTTAAGAACCTTGTTCAAGAATGGAAATCAAAATTTGACGAGACGCTAAAAAAGGAAGTAAATGAGAGGCCTGTTGTAACTGAAAACAAAGTTGAGACGGTTACTATTCCTATGATATCGAAGGGATCCGGTATTTATGAAGTATCCTGTAAGGTAAATGATTTACGTTTAAATTTCATCTTTGACACCGGAGCAAGTGATATTTCCATTTCGCAAACCGAAGCGATATTTATGCTCAAAAATGGCTATTTAAATTCTACAGACATTTTGGGAAATCAACGTTACATCGACGCTAATGGCAATATAGAACTTGGTACAAAAATAATTTTTAGAACCGTGGAATTCGGTGGGTTGGTTTTAAAAAATGTATCAGCATCCGTTGTAAATAATAAAAAAGCACCACTTCTTTTTGGACAGAGTGCTTTAAGTAAATACGGAAAAATTATTATTGACAACAAGAAAAACACGGGTTAATAGACAAAATTAATGGTAAAATCGGCTGAAACGCTTACTGGTATTAGCTTTGGTTGAAATTATAGAAATGAGTAAAAAAACTGCTTTTAT
>JAYTTM010000878.1:0-1146 GCA_043745055.1 Chitinophagaceae bacterium
ATAAAACCCTGTTGCAGGTGCAAGCATTATGGTTTGGCCATTGTAACTAAATGACTCCAGGAGCCATTGACAAAATATATCAGCATCATCAATTGGCAATTTTGCCATTGCATAAAATGCTCCGCCGGGATTAGGGCAAAATACACCCGGTATAGCATTCAATCTCTTTACAATGGTATCCCTTCTTTTTTTGTACTCCGCCTTGGTTATATCAAAATAATCTGCCGGTAAATCAACAGCTGCCTCACCTAATATCTGTGCAAAGCTGGGTGGACTAAGCCTAGCCTGGGCAAACTTCATTACAGATGCCAGCAGCAATTTGTTTTTAGTGACCAGGGCACCAATACGACCGCCACAGGCACTATATCTTTTACTGATGGTATCCATCAACACAACATTGTCATCCACACCTGTTAAGTGCATGGCACTTGTGTGAGTTCCTTCATAACAAAATTCCCTGTAGGCTTCATCGGCAAATAAATACAAATTGTGTTTCAGGATGATTTGCTTTAAAATGTCCATTTCGTCTTTGCTATATAAATAACCGGTTGGGTTGTTAGGGTTACATATAACGATCGCCTTTGTTTTAGGGGTTATAGCTTTTTCAAAATCCTCGATAGGAGGCAGGGCAAAACCAGTTTCTATTACCGAGGTAATGGGTATCACTTTTACACCAGCCTCAATTGCAAAGCCGTTGTAATTGGCATAAAAAGGTTCGGGAATTATAACCTCATCACCGGCATCCATACAGGCCATAAAACCAAAAAGAATGGCTTCACTACCACCAGTTGTAATGATGATTTGCTCAGGATTTACATGGATATTTACATGGTTATAATACTGAACCAGTTTTTTCCGGTAGCTCTCATTGCCTGCACTGTGGCTGTATTCCAAAACTTTAAAATCACTTTTGCGAACGGCATCAAGGATAATTTCGGGTGTAACAATATCAGGCTGCCCAATATTTAAGTGATAAACTTTTGTACCTCTTTTTTTTGCAGCTTCTGCATAAGGCACCAATTTTCGAATGGGGGAGGGTGGCATTTGTTGGCCACGGTTGCTGATGTGTAACATGCCGTAAAGATAAGACGGTTATTCAAACCTGTAACCTCGAAGAAAGTCCTGGATCAACATTTTTTTCTTTCC
>JAYTTM010000879.1:0-1146 GCA_043745055.1 Chitinophagaceae bacterium
ATTCATTGCTCGTCCTGCCCGGAACCGCTGTTGAATAAAGATTTAAAAGCACAAGTTAACAAACAAAAGTTCAGTGATGTTTGTCCTGCCCAGATGATGCTGATAGCGATAAAATGCCCATTGCTCCAACGTCCTGCCAGCCTTGTAGCAAACCCAATGTTAGCAGCATGTGCCATTCTCTACAAGTCAATATTAATTACTGTATTTTAAAATTTTTATTCCTTCATATGTCTTTAAATCTTTATTGTCAGCCGACCATGAATCCCACATTCTAATCATTGCCTTTACATCACCATTGGGGAGTAATTCAAATTTTACCTTATTAAAACTCATTGCCCCTTCAAATGAATTATCTCCTTTATACACCAATGCCTCTTTAATCTGTCCATTTAATTTTAAAAAGAGCAAATTGTCCTGACGGTTGAATTCTGCCATCCCATTATTCAGTTTATAAAGCCCTGCGATTTTCCTATACACTGCTTCATCTAATGGGAACGATTTACCCATAACAACATCAAACTTCACTACATTTTCATTGGAAGAATCCTTCTTTATTTCCAAAATGCGTTTTACCGATTGTGGGGAAGCTGCTGCCGCATCTTCAGCGATATGAGGATCTCCATTGAAATAGATTTGTGTTATCAGATCCTGATGGTCAGCACTCGAAATTCTAAAATGAATGTGTGCAGGCCTCCATCCATCGCCGTCTTTATATGGTATTGGTACTATCGTCTTAAACGCATATTTTCCATCCTTGCCAGTTTTCACCGTCCCTCGAAATAAATAATCATCAGAAGTATTATCATAATGTTCATTTTGGTCACATTGCCAAACTTCAATCAATGTATTTGCAAGTGGAGTCCTTCCATCCTTTGTATAAATTGTTCCGTTCAAATTCATCACATCACCTTTTGATCCTGACGGAATAATATTCATTCGCATTGGCGCACCTGGCCGGTAAAATGGACCTAGAATATCTGAAGTTGTTTCATTGTCAGCCTCAAAGTTTTTACCGTTCCAATTGATTGTGCCAAAAGCAGCTATACTGAATACAGATAAACTAGAATTTTTAATAAATGTCCTTCGTTTCATGATTGTTATTATTATTTTAATAATACTAAGGTTGTCAAAGGCATTGCTGCTAAC
>JAYTTM010000880.1:0-1145 GCA_043745055.1 Chitinophagaceae bacterium
GGCTCAGTTTGATTAGTTAGGGGACAGAGCTTATTTTCGAGTAAAAAAAGCACTTGGAAAAAGAACTAATAAGCCATTTTTTGCCAAAAGATTTATTGCGTCATTTCAGCATTACAGACTTGGTAGAATTATGCGAAGTAAAAAGCAAGCAATCCTATTTTGAGATTTGTTTAGAAGAGAATAACGAGATACTGGTTGCAGGTATAGATGCTTCCCTGTATGAATCAAAAGGGCTGTCCGAGATAACCATTCAAGACTTTCCCATACGGGGCAAAGCTGTTTATTTAAAGATAAAACGGCGCAGGTGGCGTCTCAAAAAAGACCCTGGCAAAATCATCCGCAATGATTTTACTTATATCGCCGAAGGCTCAGGATTTACCCAGGAGCTATCGGATTTTTTAAAATCTACAGGTAGATACAAGGGTTGATACGATTACCAATATCAGCAGCTTTTTTGGTGTAAAACCCGATAAACTAAACCGCCATTATAAAAAGTACAGCAGTGGTTTTAAAGATTGGGAACAAAAATCACATGCCGAAGATTATTTACTTTTCCCCGATAATGTTGGCCCGTATTTAAGCATTGATGAAGTATCGTTATCGCAAGGAGAGTTATATACTTTTGTAACCAATAAAGCCGGCAAGGGCAAGCAGGGTACATTGGTAGCAAGCATTAAAGGAACATTGTCAAAAGATATTATTGAAGTATTGATTAAACTCAGTACAGATAGGCGTTTGCAAGTAAAAGAAGTAACCCTTGATATGGCAAAAAATATGGAAGCTGCCATTAAAACAGTATTTATAAATGCTACTTTAGTTACCGATAGATTTCATGTGGTAAGATTAGCTATGGAGGCATTGCAGCACATCAGAATAAATGAAAGATGGAAAGAACTTGATAAAGAAAACGAAGCCATAAAAAAAGCAAAAGAAGAAAATAAAAAGTATGAACCCGAAGTGTTGGAAAATGGGGATACCCCCAAACAATTACTAGCCCGGTGCCGGTATATTCTGGCCAAAAAGAAAGAGGATTGGACGCAAAGCCAACAACAAAGAGCCAGTATTCTGTTTAAAAAATATCCTCACCTTGAGCATGCCTATCATCAAACTTTAGCTTTTAGAAATATTTACGAAGACCAAAACAA
>JAYTTM010000881.1:0-4241 GCA_043745055.1 Chitinophagaceae bacterium
TTTGTAGAATCTTTAACGCATGAAATGCGTGACGCCGCATTGGTACTGGATTGCTTTTTTATTATCGGTTTATTATTACTACTGTCATTGGCATTTGCAGAAAAAAACATCCGGTTAGCAAAACCGGTAGTTATTTAACCAATCGCCTGGTTGCAGTTTTTTATACAGTATTGTTTCCATCCGCATACAAATTAATTAAAGCCTGCACAGTTTCCTTTAATGCACCAGAGGCTTCATCAAAAAAGTTATCTTTATTTTTTTTGGAAGCCTTATTATCTGTCGA
This sequence comes from Chitinophagaceae bacterium, assembly GCA_043745055.1. Classification (GTDB taxonomy): domain Bacteria; phylum Bacteroidota; class Bacteroidia; order Chitinophagales; family Chitinophagaceae; genus Ferruginibacter. Next base: position 284 of record JAYTTM010000881.1, read on the forward strand.
CTTTTTAATATTGGATCTTACTACATCTAGTTCGTCAAAAAAAATGGGCATATTTTTTTCGTAAAAACTGTTCACTGCTTCTATGCTTATCAGTAGATCTTCATATTCGTTTACAATACTGTTAATTTCTTTTACATTTTCCAGTGAATGCCTTCTTGGTATGCGGTCAAATAAGGCTCTTAGTGCTGTTGTTGTTGAATTCATTTGTTGGTTTAAACGATTTTAAACAAATGTACAGCTATCAGAATCGGGATACGAATGATTCTCTCAGTATTACGTTTTAATGCGTTTTTTGCAACGCCAAAGGGCTGCTCTACAAGCAGCCCTTTGGCGTAATATATTTATTGAAATTTATTATGGGCGGGTAACTGTATTTTTTTGCAATGTTACTGCAGTTTGTGCCAATAACCTTCCGTTGATAGATGCACCTGTTTTCATATTAATTCCAGTTTGGCATAATATAATACCTTCAAAATGGCTGGTTGTACCTAAAGTAACAGCACCGGCTGTTTGCCAGAAAATATTACTGGCCTTTGCTCCGCCGTTCAATATAATTTTTACAGCAGAACTCATTGTAAGTGTTCCGGCAACCTGGAATATCCAAACATCAGTAGAACTTCCTGAAATACTAATATTGGTTGGGATAGTAACAGATGAAGTCCATTTATAAAGACCAGGTGTAAGCGTTTTACCACCAATAATACCTGCACCAAGATTAAAGAATTTTGGGTTAACACGTCCGGCGGCATCTGTGTATGCAGTTTGCATATTGCTTACAGCTGTAGTTAATCTGCTGGCATTGGTTACTCTGCATGGGAGTGGTCCTGCAGCATCAACAGTATATATAGTACCTGATACTTCGCCACATGTTAACCCAATGGCAGCGCCAGTTATAGGGCTGGTTCCTATATCACCGGTTACAGTAGATTTATAAACATCTGTAATGCCCGATTTGGACAGAATAGTGAAGTTTCCTGCTACACCAAGATTAACAACCGCCAATGGCTGGCTTATAATTTTTGATGATGTTTCTGTTGAAGACTGGGCAGAAACCTGGGCACTTAAACCAGGAGTTGCATCTTTTTTGCATCCTGCAGAGAATACCATAAACAGGGATGCTATTGCTGGTACTATTAGTTGTTTTGCGAACATGATTGTATACATATTTAATTGTGACGTAAGGAAATTAGAATAATAAAACAGATGCCGTGTAAGAGCAGCTTTATTAAACCTTCAAAATCATTTGTCTTAAAATTTATTTTTTAGTACCAGTAACCGAATACACACGGGTGATGAATTATAAAGCGTGTTGCCAAATACATGAATGTGTAGAAATTCTTAATCCGCCTGCAATAATGTATGCCATATTTTTTTACAGAATGAAAGGAATAACTTTTCTTGTATTTTTAAAATAAACTCATTTAATATAATGCTACTACCGTGCCATGGTTCAAAAAAAATATCCTCCATCATTACCCAACTCTTTACTGAATTAAATAAAAACACACAGGGTTACGCCAAGCTCTATAAATATAATTGTAAGTTTTTTTTAAATGTTAATCCCGTTGTTTATTTCAATTGACTACTCATTAAATGGCATAGTACCGATATTAAAACAAGAGATATTACATTTTAGAAAACGAACATTTGAGTTGTATTTAACAAAGTACTATTTACAAAAAAGGAACAGTATAAAAACAAATAATGGTTGTAGATATTCCTTCAGGAATGAAAAAGCGTTTCTCCTTTTGGGTAAAGTATTACTCATCGGGTACTTCTGAGCATCGTGTGTATACCTAAAATAACTTCTATATAATAGATTTAATTAATGCCGGTGAAGTACTATTAATGTAGCAGGGTTTTATATTCCTCTCTAACAGGACTAAAAACATCAATCAACTTACAGGCTGTTTTTGAATAGGCAGCATGCCATACATTGGATGGAATAACATGATAACTGCCCTGCGTTAATAAATACACAACACCATCTATATCCATGTGCAGCTGGCCCTTCAGCATATAAGTTATTTGTTAATGCACATGTTGATGTATGGGCATAATGGTACCTTCTGCTATTTCTACCAGGCCAAAACTCATATTTTCCCCATGAGCGTAATGGCCGATAATACCTTCCATTAATTGTTGTTGATTAATGTCCTTTATCTGTTGCATTGTTGAAAGTAAGTTTTAAAATTACTAGAATACTTTAAAACCTTTAGCAGGATGGGACACCCTTGATGCAATTATTTTTTTTAACAGGGAGTTCATTAGTGATAGAATAAAAACTTGAGTAAAATAATTTATTCTTAACCGTGGATGTTGCAAGGAATTAGAATGCAGTTAGTTTTTTAACCTGCTGTACTTTTCTATATTTATCCTGTTAATGCCTGCAGCATCAACTTTCTCTACTCCATTTTGTATAAGCGTATCATTTTGTATGTTAACTGTAAAAAGAAAATCGTTGCCTTCCCATTGCCTGTCGTTGCAATATTCCAGGTGTTCTGTATAAACATTTTCTCTTAAAGTATAACTGCCACCACCTGCATTAAAAGTGGCAGCAGAATTTTTTCCTTTTTTTAAATCATGATTTAGAAAAGCAAAGTGGGTATCATTTATAATTTTTATAAATGACATATTCTTTGTGTAATCAATTACAGTAGTATCTCCTTTTTCAATGGTGGTACCCGATATTAGTTTCCAGGTGCCAATTATGGGCAATGATGGTTGTTTTGATGTATCCATTTGATTTTTTACACCGCAGGATAGCAGCACAATGCAAATGAGTAAAAGGGTAAATTGAATTTTCATTTTGGCTGCTTTTAATTTTATAATATTTGTCTTTTGCTAATATACACAGCACAAAAATAAAATCAGTTCTTAAATGTTTCAAATACTGAATTATTTTTTAAAAAAACAAGGAGGTATATTGTAGATAAATTGTAGTTCTACAAAAAAAAATGCAATAATCCGGCTTACTAAACTTTTTTTAATTGAACTATTTTACTAATTATAGTCTTATTTTTAGAATGCTGAATGAAGGCTAAAACTAAATGGCACCTAAAATTTTTTTATTTTTTTTTATTTTAAACTTAGCCAACAGCATTCTGTCCAAGCGGAATTTTTTCCAAAAAATAGACTTTCATTTCACACTCACTCTTTTAACATTGACAACCATATTTGGCACGGTTATTTAGATATACAAATAGAATAGAAAATTATTACTCATCAAAAACAATTTTATGAAAAAACTAATTACAATAGTAAGTATTACCGCTATCATCGTTTCGTGCAAAAATTCTCCTACAGACAATACAAAAGTTTTAGCTGCCTATAAGGACTCCGTTGAACATGCCGAATTTAATAAATGGAAAGCAGCAAAAGAAGCCAAACAAAAAGAAAAAACCATCGTATACAGAACATTGCCAGCTCAAAATTCAACTGCTCCCATGGAAGCAGCCCCAGAAAAAAAAGGATGGAGTAGAGCAGCAAAAGGCGCAGTAATTGGTGGTGTAACCGGAGCTGCAGCAGGTGCTATTATTGACAAAAAGAACCGTGCCGCTGGTGCAGTTATTGGTGGTGTAGCAGGTGCCGGTGTTGGTTATGGCATTGGTAGATCCATAGATAAAAAAAAGAACCGTAATTAATTTAATTTAAAACACGGAAGCGGAATTCATGATGAATTCCGTTTCTTTTTACTAATTCCTCCTACTGTGAATTATCTTGATCTGATATTACTAGTCATCATTTTTTTAATTGGCTGGATAGGATTTAAAAAAGGATTTATCAGTACATTTTTGCTGTTAATCAGATGGGCTGGTGCTTTACTGCTAGCCTTTTTTTTATACCAGAAAGTTGAGCCTATACTCGGTACAAATTTTTTAATCCAGGATCAATGGCAACTTCCTCTATCTTTTTTTCTGGTTTTCCTAATTGGCTTCCTTTTTCTATCGCTTGGTAT
>JAYTTM010000882.1:0-4240 GCA_043745055.1 Chitinophagaceae bacterium
GACGGTTAAATTTTTCCTTTATTACTTTTTGCATGTGTAGCTCCACTGTATTTAATTCGTACGGCGGTAAAAATTCTCCATCGGGCATGGATGGTATCCCATCTTTATTACCGCATACGCCAATGAATGTTTCTACATAACTATACCAGTCTTTGATGTCATTATATCCAATTGGGAAAGAATCCCCATAGCCATAACGCCGTGGTGCAGTAAAATCAAATTCACTCCACCTGGCACAAGCCCGGCCCCATGTTAATGACTTGCCACCAACCTGGTAGCCTCTTATCCATTCAAATGGTTTTTCCTGTACATAAGGATGATCTGCATCTTTTACAAAAAAATGCTGGGTTGCTTCATTATAACCTGCAGCCCTGCTGATGAATGGATTTTCTTTTTTAGTTTGTTGAGTTATAGCTCCACGATGCGGCAATTCCCATCTGGATAAATTGGCGGTAGGATAGTCTTTGATGTGTTCAATATTTCTTCCTCGTTCCAATACTAATGTTTTCATTCCTTTTTCACACAGTTCTTTAGCAGCCCAGCCACCGCTGATACCGCTGCCGATAACGATGGCATCGTAAGTGTTTTCGGACTTTCCTTTTGTATTGATATTAACTTGCAAAGTATCTGGCATCAGTAATAGTTTTTTCTTTTTTTAAAGAGAATATTATCCAGCCCAAATTTTACAGGCCCAGTGAAAAAAAACACTAATGCAAGCAAACCAAAAATAAAAGGATGCTGGTCTTCGTAATAAAATTTTCCATTGCCTATTTTGAAACAGATAAATATCAAATTGATGAACATAAACAATGCAGCAATTCTTGTAAACAAACCAATCGCCAAACAAATACCAGTTACCAATTCAAGGCCCTTACCCATGTATGCAATCAACAAGGGGAATGGCAGTTTTTTAATCACCTCCCATTCGGAATATCCCTTAATTAGTTCCGGCTTAAATACCTCCAGTCCGTGATATGCCATCAGCAAGCCGGTGATTATTCTTAGCAGCACCAACCCATTGGTTTGCCATAGTGGTTCTGAAGAAAATAGTTTATTCATCTGTTTATTTTAAATCTTCGTCTTTTTCTTTTTCTAAAAAGTTGGCGCCCACTTCTATACCCACTGTTTGCCATTATTGCAACGCATAGTTGCTTTTATATTGACAATTAATTTTGATTATTAATAAATCCTAATTTCTTTAAGCCACCCTGTACTTCCGAACAACTCATAAATAATTTCCACAACAGTCCACTCCTGTAGTTTTCAATCATCACAATAATGGGCCCCTGGTCTATTGCCAGATGTGATGTTGCATACCAGTTTTTTGTTTCATTAAAAGCATCGGTAAATCCGTATTCACTCCATATTTTATCTCCCAGATCGTAGTAAAAATGTTTGAGTGCCTGCATAGAATATTCAGGAGTGTAGGGGAAGGCGCTTAATGCTGCTGTTGGAGAAATGGTTCCCAAATCTTCGGTAGGAGAATGCGCTGCATAACCATTGTAGGTATCACTTGCGGTTAGTCCCCAGCAGTTTTCGCCATAGCCTTTAAATGTTTTGGGATTATCTAAACAATAAGCCCGGTTGATGAGGGTGTGGTTGGTGGTTTGATTCCAGTAATCCGCATATTGATCTTTTAAGCCGTGAGGATTTAATCCCAAAAAAGAGTACTGCGAAAAGAATAGCGGACCACCATAGTCAAACCCTAACGGCAGCGTATAGCCATAAAATTTTTTGCCGTTTTTAAAGAAATTACTTTGTGCCCAGCCCCTGTTATAAACAGCGCTGCTAACCGGGTAATGCTCACCGCTTGCAGCCAATACATACATTATTAAACATTCATTAAATCCCCGTACAGGAAAATTCATGGCCCATCCGTTGTTGGGGCTCCAGTGCCAGTAAAGTACTTCTTCGCCGCCTTTTGTAAACCAGTTCCACTCAATATCATTCCACAACCAATTAATCTGGTTACGTAAATCTCTTTCGGTATTATTATCTTCATTAAAATATTGCCTTGCACAAAGCAGGCCCTGAAACAGGTAGGATGTTTCTACCAGATCTGCCCCATCATCTTTACGGCTAAAGGGAATTGTTTTGCCGGTAGCGCCATTCATCCAATGCGGAAATACACCATGATAAGCATCTGCTTTAGATAAAAAATTTACCATCTTCAATAAAACCTTTGCGGCAGTATCTCTACTAATCCATTTTCTTTCTGTTGCCACCAATACGCTCATTACCCCAAAGCCTGTACCGCCGGTTGTTACTACTTCATTTCCATAATTGTATGCCTCATTACTTCTTTCTCTTGCCATGCCACTTACGGGATGTGCAAAGTTCCAGAAATAACGAAAAGTTTGTTTTTGCACCACATCCAATAAGGCAGAATCGGAAAGATTTACCGGTCTGGATAATGGATTAAAAACAGGCGAAACTTGTTTTGTCTTTTGGGCATTACAAAATGACGCAGTAAATAATAAAACAATCAAAAAATAATGGGTTAACAGTTTCATTCTTTTTTATAAATAAGGTGCTGTAAAACTTAATTTTTTCATACCCGCTTTTACTTCCGGACAACTGGTAAAGAGATTCCATAATAAGCCCGAACGATAATTTTCAATCATTACAATAATTGGCCCCTGATCGATGGCTAAAAACGAAGGGGCATACCATAAATCATTTAATGCAAAGGCATCCACAAAACCATAGTCTTTAAAAATTTTATCCCCCAAGGTATAATAAAAAAACCTGAGTGCTTTCATTGATTCTGCAGGTGTGTAGGGGAAGGAAGAAAGCGCTGCAGTTGGGGCAATAACACCCACATCGTTTGTTGGGGAGCTTGCTGTGTAACCGTTTTTAATATCACTGGCTGTAAGCCCCCAGCAATCTGCACTATAGCCATAGTAGTTACCTGGGTTTGATTTACAATAATTGTAATTGATGAGGGTATGGTTGGTAGTTTGGATATTGTAATTGGCGTAAACATCCTGAAGCCCATTCGGGTTAATTCCAAGAAAAGAGTAGTGCGAAAAAAATAATGGTCCGCCCTGCGCAGGACCAAGCGGCAACTGGTAGCCAAAGTAAGATGCACCATTGGTAAACCCTGTTGCACCGGCCCAGCCATTTTTATAAACAGCTGCCGGAATAGGGTGGGTGGTAGAAGATGCACCCAATACATAAGTAACCAGGCATTCATTCCAGCCACGGATTTGGACATTCATATCCCAATTGAAAGTATTGCTCCAATGCCAGTAAAGTACCTCCTCATTATTTTTTCTAAACCAATCCCACTCTACATTATTCCACAAAATATTGATGTCGTTTCTTAAACTTGTTTCGGCTGCATCGGCACCGTCAAAATATTGTCTGGTGGTAAGCAGGCCGGCCATTAAGTAAGAAGTTTCCACCAAATCGGCACCATCGTCTTTTGTGCTGAATGGAATTACCATTCCGGAAGTACCATTCAACCAATGTGGAAAAGCGCCATGAATTTTTTGAGCCGTATTTTTTAAAAAACCAACCATCTTCTGCATTCTTGCAAGGCCCTGCGCCCTGCTGATGAAAGCCCTGTTAATGGCCACTGGTATGGCCATAATTCCAAAGCCTGTGCCACCGGACGTAACCACTTCATTATCGCCATTGCTTCTTTCCCTTGCAAGGCCGCTTACCGGGTGAGCAAAATCCCAGAAATATTTAAAGGTTTGCTGCTGAATTTTGGTTAAGAGTTCAACATCTGTAAGTGTGGGGAATTTTGCAGTTGAATCAATTTTGGTTATAAATTTTTTATCTACAGGAGTGCCCAAATATCCACCGGCTACCGACTTAAGTGCCGTAGAAATTTTTAAAGACCAGGCAGATAAAAACTGCAATGGAGCTGCAGGTTGTACAACAATTACTGAATCGCCATTTTGATAGCTGATATTTAATGATGCTGAGGTTCCATTTATATCTGTGATTGAAACAGCTGCTGGTACTGAACTTTGTAAAACGGGTTGCGACAACTTTACTTTTATTGCAGGATTGATTGCAGTTCCATACAATGTATTATCAAAAAGAACTTCATTCAATAAAATATTTTGCACCAGTACAGTTGCCGGCACAGGAGGTGGCGAAGGAGGAGCAGGTGTGTTATCGGTTTTACTGCAAGCTACCAGCATGGTGCAACAAATCAATACATAACTTATCCTGAAATATTTTATCTGTATCATTTATTGGACTTTAAAAAAATGAGTTGATTGTT
>JAYTTM010000883.1:0-1139 GCA_043745055.1 Chitinophagaceae bacterium
TTAAACAAAAAAACTAGTTCTTCCAGGCTTTTCTTAAAACCCTTAACCAGTTGCCATGCAGTATATTTTCTATATCCAAAGCTGTATATCCTCTTGCAAAAAACTTAGTTGGAAGCTTTTGCAAATCAGCAATGGTATCAAGATCAAAAGGTGATTGTTCTTTACCAAAAGCGCCATCCAAATCTGTACCCAACCCAACATGCAAGGTATTACCAGCCAACTGACAAATATGATCTATATGATCAATAATTTGGTTTAACCCACAATTCATTTGTGCAGGATTTGATAAGCCTCTTTGCCAGTTAGGCACTATCATCCAGGCATCAAAAGCTGCACCAATCACAGCATCTTTCTGTATTAATATTCGTATTTGTTCATCACTGTATTGCCTGTTGTGATTTACCAATGCTCTGCAGTTATTATGACTAGCCCAAATAGTTCCATCATACAATTCCATGGCATCCCAAAAGGCATCATCACACAAATGAGTGGCATCTAATATCATTCCCAGTTGCTGCATTTTATTTAGTAATGCTTTGCCATTACTATTCAATTTACCTGTTGCATCGGTACCGTTTGCATACCTGCCCGGGCCATAGTGGGCGGGGCCAACAGCACGAAGTCCGTTATTGTAGGCAATTTGTAAATGATCCAGTGTTATCAACGAATCAGCACCCTCCAGGCTTAAAATATAGCCAATAGGTTTAGTCCTATTATCCTCCTTATTATTCCACAAAAGCAACTGCTGTTCAAGTGAAGTAATATCTTTTATCATTACCATTTCGCCTGCTGCTTCCATGGCTTTATACCAGGCTAACTGGCCTTGTGTTTGTGCCCATGCCTGCTCGGCAGAATGCCAGCCTTGTAAATTATTTTCCGGTGCTACATATCTTGCAATCTGCGTAGCCACCACCAGTCCAATATTTCCTTTTCTAAGTTCGGAAAATGAAACTGTACAATTACCACGGTCTGGTTTATCTGTTAGGTCAGCTTCCCACTGCCGGATGGTTTGGATAGGTTGCCGCAAGTCTCGGTTCCATTCCATGGCATTCATACTAAGGTCGAGGTGAGCATCTATTGTAAACATCTATTACAAATTAAATATTAATCGATCGGTCTCTTGCAATTACTTTCCAAGC
>JAYTTM010000884.1:0-16005 GCA_043745055.1 Chitinophagaceae bacterium
GTATCCCATTTTTTTGTAACCGATGGATTGTTGTTAAAAGAACCATCTTTAAAATACCACGATGAACTAATAGGAGTTGGAACAGAGCCATTAGTGAACGTTTCGGTTGAGCCAATGCATACACTATCTTTTCCGGTAATGATAGACAAATTGTTTTTAATAACCACAGAGTCTTTCATTAATAACGTATCGGCACACCCAATTTCGTTTTGTACAATCAATGTTGGGGAAAAAATACCACCATTTGTGTAGATATGTGATGGGTTAATTGCGGTGGAGGTAACTCCATCTCCAAAATCCCAACTGTAATTGAGTGAACCATTTCCTGTAGAAAGATTGGTGAATCTGATTGTATCCGGTGGCTTACAACTTAATCCTTTTGTAAAATTAAATGCAGCATTCAAAGAGGGCAGTACATGAATATATTGCGGTTTACTCAAGGCATTAATACAACCGCCTGCATTAGCAACCCTAAGTGTAACATCGAAATATCCAGACGATGTATATTGATGTATTGGATTTTGTTGAATAGCTGTGGTGCCATCTCCAAAGTCCCATTCCCATGCTATTACACTACCAGAAGTGGAGCTGCTTGCATCTGTAAAACCTGTACTAAAAATGGAGCAACCTACAGTATCAGCCGACAAAAAATTTACAGTTGGCTTATCAAATACCCGGATGTATTGTGGCTTTGTAAGGGTATTGCTTCCATTGGCATTAGTTGCTTTAAGAGAAATGGTATAAATGCCGGGAGTTGAATATGTGATAGTGGGGTTTTGCTCTACCGAAAGTGTACCATTACCCAAATTCCAGTTTAAGGAAGTTGGATTTCCACTGGAAGTATTCATAAAACGAAGAGTTAATGGGGCACAGCCTTCTAACGGTCCGGCAGAGAAATTGGCTACAGGCTGGGCGAGTATCGAACCACCATTTATTAGACATACTAAAAAAATAGTGTTTCTAATTAAATAAATAATATTTGTATAAAGCGAATTCATTAAAATTCCCCATTTCCTAATTTATAATGACTTAGGAAAATTTTTGTAGAGCAGATTTATTTAGGATTTTTATATTGTTTATTGACAGTCATTAACTTAACCTAATTTATAATTATTTACAGTATATCAAAAACCTAACCAACAGCGAATACGGCTATTGAGCGGGTATTTTTCAAATTGTCGCTGGCTGGATAGGACAGCAGCCAGGGCAGTCAGCAATGGGCAATGTCTTCACCGCCCACAGTCTTAAAAGTAAAGCAACGATTTAAAATGCACCCTATTGAGCCTACTTTGCTTTTGGTGAAAAAATCTATTTTATTAATACTACATTTCCTCTATAAATAAGAACACTATTGTTTTCGCAAATAATTTCTATTGAGTAAACAAATACTTCCGGGTTTAGTTTAACGCCTTTAAAAGTTCCATTCCATCCAAAGCCTGCATCATTTGCATTAAAACTGTTTTTTTCAAATACCAGCTCACCCCATCGGCTGAAAATCTGTAATGTTTTTATTTTGAATAAGCCAGTTCCTCTTGGGTAAAATATATCATTTATACCATCATCATTTGGCGAAAAGGTATTGGGCACAAACACATTAGCTCCATTGCAGATAACAATTACATTCACCCAGTCTCTTGCAGCACATCCTCCCTTATTTTTCACCAACACAGTGTATTCTGTGTTTTCAGTTGGTTTTACTGTAATGCCGGGATACAGGTTTCTGAATAACCCTGTTGTTGGCTGCCAGTCTACATAAATTACATCTGGCGATATAGTAGGAATAAGATCATAAATCTGTCCCACATTAATTGTTTTATCTAACCCTGCTTCTACTGTAGGTAAAGGGTTTACTCGTATGTTGATATAACCTGTGTCTTTAAAACAACCTACATCGTCACCGGCAATTACCCTGTAAAGTGTGGTTGTATCCGGCTGCACTGTTGGTGTGTTGCTTGCAGCATTGTCTATATTTATGGTTGGTGTCCAGCTGTAATTATTGGCACCAGCTGCGGACAGTTTTTTTGTACTTCCTTTGCAAACACTATCTGGCCTGCTATAGGTTAAAACAAATTTATTTTTTACGTTTACTTGTATAGAATCTTTTGCACTGCAACCGTGTATAGTAGTACCTGTTACAACATACTTTAAATCGGAAATTATACTACTTGCCGGATTGGCACAATTGCTGCAACTTAAACCAGTAGCAGGTAACCAGCTGTAGTTTAAAGCTCCGGTAGCGTTTAAAGTAATATTGCTTCCCTTACATAAAATAATATTTGCAGGTCCGGCATCAACCATTGGAATTCCATATGCTTCAATATTTGTTACAGTTGTATCGGAACAACCACTGCTGTTTGTTGCTATTAATTGAATTGAATAAACTCCGGCTGCAGTATACGTTTGCGGCACAGGTGTGGAAGTATTTGATGTATTACCATTGGCAAAATCCCATTTCCAGCTAAGTGATGAAGTATCCTGTATCACTTGCCCGCTTTTGAAAGTTACAGACAATGGCACACAACCGTTTGATGATGCGAAAGCGGCAATTTGTGGAGAAGCTACAATTTTTATTGGTATTGTTGATTTCAATGTATCGGTACACCCATGCTGTGTGGTTACAATTAACGATGGGTAATTTAAACCGGGGCTTTTGTAAAAGTGAGATGGATTTTTAAGGGATGAAGTATTGCCATCTCCAAAATCCCATTGGTATTCTGTAATAGCATCATTGCTAACCGAAGAGTCCTTAAAGGAAACATTGCCGGCATCGCAAAGAGTAGTACGTAAAAAACTAAAGCTGGTACTTACACTGTTAACAACAATAGTGTCTTTGCCTGTTATAGGCACCTGACAGCCATTTTGATCTACCAATATCATTTTAGGCACATAAGATCCGGGGTAGGTGTATATGTAGGAAATTGCAGTATCAGGAGAGCTTACTGTAGCACCGTCATTAAAATCCCAGATGATGGAAGGATTATCAAAAACAGTAGCAGTAAAATCTACTTGCAGCGGTTTGCAACCATTCACCTGCTTGTAAGTAAAGCTCCCTCTTGGACCACTTATTTTAATCTGTCTTTGCAATACATCGGTGCAACCTCCGGGGCCAATTACTGTTAATTTTACATTGTATATACCCGGATAAGAATAAAAGTGAACGGGGTTGTTATTATCTGCAGATGTATTGTCTCCAAAGTCCCAGATGTTGCTAACAACATTTTTGGAAGAATCAGTAAAATTAACAATCAGCGGTGGGCATGAACTTACCGAGTCACTCATAAAAAACAGTGACACTGGCGTAGCAATATTTACAAAAGCAGTTTTTGTAATACTGTCTAAACAACCATACTGATCTAATACATTCAACTTTACAGAATAGCTTCCATCCACAGTATAAACATGCACAGGATTTTGAGAACTGGCTATTGCAGAATTATCTCCAAATGTCCATTGGTATAATAAATTAAGACCTGTTGACTGATTATTAAACTGAATTTGTTTTCCCGGACAGGTTAAAGAATCAGCAGTATTAAATTTTGCCAATGGCTGAGAAATAATAATATTTTTCAACAATTTTACACTATCGGTACATCCCTGACTATCTGTAATTTTTAAGTTAACCATGTAACTGCCCGCCGTTAAATAGGTATGATTAAAAGGTGCTGCTTTTAAAGTATCAATGTAGCTATCTCCATAATTCCATACCCAGCTTTCAATGAGATGAATACCATCAGAAATGCTGCTATCATTAAAGCTAACGAGGCTTTTTAAACAAGTTCCAGGTACGGCTGTTCCAAATTTTGCAGTGGGGCCATTTACGCTGATATAATTATTCTTCACCAATGTATCCTTGCAACCCAATAAATCAGTGATGATTAATTTAACAACATAACTTCCGGCTTTTGTATAAGTATAATTAATAGTGTTTTTTATGGAGCTTACAGGTAAACTGCCATCTCCAAAAGTCCAGTTAAAATTGGTTACATCACCCAGGCTGAGGTTAGTAGTAAAGTTTGTAGTTGAGCCTTTACAAATTATTGTATCTGAAGCAATAAATTTTGGTGATACATCTACTACCTGTATTATTTTAAATGATGTGTAATCGCAGCCCGAAGCAGTGTTTACCACTCTCAAAGAAGTATTGAAAGTTCCGGTACTTGTGTAAATATGAACAGGGTTTTTTATCGTGGCAGTATTTCCGTCACCAAAATCCCAGAACCATTCATCTGCACCCTGAGATTGATCTGTAAAGGCTTTTTCATAAGGCTTGTTACAATTATTTAATACGGTATATTTTGCAACGGGCGGGCTTATGTGTATGTATTTTGTGAATTTAACTGTGTCACGGCATCCTCTGTTCCATGCAATTAAGGTAATGTTGAAATAGCCGGTATCACTGTATTGATAAATGGGGTTTTTAGTGGAAGCAGTTGCGCCATTTCCAAAATTCCATAACCAGGCAGTGGCTGATGGTGTAGTTGAATCTGAAAAGTTTATTGCGGTATTTGCGCAAGTGTTGGTTGGATTTGCAGAAAAATTTGCAACAGGTTTATCATTAACGATAATTCCTCTTGTTAAAGAAGCACTATCTATACACCCGCCAACAGTTGTTGTTTTAAGTGAAATAGAATAAATACCCGGCGTGATATATATATTGGCTGGGGTTTTACTGGAAGATGTACTACCATCTCCTAAATTCCATAAATAATTTACTACCGGATCTACGGTATTGATGCTGGCTGAAAAGGTTTTTGTAAATGGTGCACAACTACTATCTGGTAAATTAATAAAATTAATTACAGGTCGTTTAATTACAATGTAATTGGTCTTTATCAGGCTGTCAACACAACCATTTATATTGGTAACTTTTAGTTTTACCGTATAGCTTCCCTGGATATTATACGTGTGGTTTGGGCTTTCCAACGTACTGGTTGCACCATCCCCAAATTGCCAGAAATAGCTGATGCCATTTATAGACTGGTTGGTAAAATTTACACTAAAAGGTGCGTTACAATTGGTGGTATCATCAGCAATAAATTTTATTATTATTTTCGGTAAAATGCGGATATTTTTTATTGCTGAATCTTTACAGGCGCCAAAATTAGCCAACATTTTTACAGCATATGTACCGGCAGTAGCATAGCTTTTTATTGGGTTAATTTGAGATGCACTGCTGCCATCTCCAAAGCTCCAACTTACTAATGCAGGCGTAGGTGAAGAGGTATTTGTAAACTGAATACCATTATTTGGGCATGCAGAATCTGGCGCAATAAAAGAAGCACTAACCTGCCCAATGGAAATTGATTTGGGTTTGTAAATGGTATCAGTACATCCATTTCCATTGGAAACAATTAATTGAACGGTATAACTTCCCGAAGTTGTATACACATGCGTTGGGTTCTGGTCAGTAGCATTGGTGCCATCTCCAAAAGACCACTGGTAACTTATAGTACCGGTTCCCGAAGATTGGTTTTGAAATTTAATGGTTACAGGTGCGCTACAGCTACTAGGTATATTATTGGTGAAACTTGCCAGTACCCCCGTATTAATTTGTACAAATGATGTCTTTGTCTTTGTACTCAAACAGCCGCTGCTATTACGAATTTGTAGGGTTACATTAAAATTTCCAGCTGTTGTATAGGTGTGTAAGGGGTTTTTTAATGAAGAAATAATCCCATCACCAAAATCCCATAACCAGGATGAAATATTGCTATTGACTAAAGTGGTTGAATCCAGAAATTGAACCGGCAACGGAAAACACCCTGTGGTGTTTCCAGCCCCAAATTGTACAACAGGCTTATCCAGCACTTCAATGTATTCCACTTTTACAACAGAGTCAGTATTAGCGGAGGTTTTTGTAACTAATTTTATAGTGTATTTGCCAGGGTTAAAATAGGTAACAGATGGGTTGCGTAAAAAAGAGATGGTCCCATTTCCCAAATCCCATTTCCAGGAAGTTGGGCTACCGGTTGATTTGTCGGTAAAGCGAACAAGGAGTGGGCTACAGCCGTTGGTGGGTGTAGCTTTAAAGTCTGCAACCACCTGAGCTTTTGCAGAAAAAAGACTTATCAGTAATACAAAGGAAAAAAAAGTGGTTTTTAAAGCCTTCTTTGTTATCATAGGATTTTGGCATTTATTTGGATGGATGGTTACGTTGATATTATAACTACCAAGGCTAAACACTATAACTCCAATAAAGCCAAAAAATTGTGATGATAAAGAAAGAAAAAGGCTTAAAAATTTTTAAAGCCTTCGCATATTTAAAACTTTTGGGTCAGTAGATCCCCAGGGGGCAAGTTCCATTACAGGTAGCGCCTTTTTAGTAAACTTCCAGGCTCTGTTTATAAAAATAAATTCTGTGGGAATGGAGGGCGAATTGATATTAATTACCAGTTTACTAAAGTCTTCATTTACACTCCATGTTCCTGTGTATACAACACCTGCTTTTGTTCCGGTCATTGGGCCATCAAAGTAAGAGGTTGTTTTAGAAAGAACAAAATTGTAACCGGTATATTCACTGGTTTTGTTAATGCCAGTATCTGTAGCAAGATCTACTACAAACGTTTTATTAAGAATATTATCTTCAAACTGTTTTTTTAAGCTGTTTTCAGTAATATTTTCAATAGCTTTTTTACAGCTAAAAAGTAGCAGCATACTAGCGCATATAATCGCTATAATAAATCTTTTGTTGTAAATGGAAACGGCCATAGCATCAAATTTACGGAAAATATTTTTTCCTTTATTGTTTTGTAACATCTAATAGTTGTAGCATAGGTTAGAATGAATACAGCAACCGGAAGAACGTTATTATTTATAAATAATTGTATAAAGTGGATAACTGATTATAACACAGAAAATTATTTATTTGCATGAAATATTTTCACCCAGTTGTGCAATAGCAACAGAATGTGGCTATACAATGGTAAATTGCTGTATCGGTTTCAATGGTTGTAAAATTTATAAACGCTATTAATTTCAAATAAATGACGATACAACAAGTTATATTAGCATTAGAGAAAAAAGCACCAGCTATGTTGCAGGAAAAATATGACAATGCAGGGCTTTTAACAGGTAATCCTGCATGGGAATGCAAAGGTATTATAGTTGCATTAGATGCCATTGAAATGGTTATTCAGGAAGCGATAGATAGTAATTGTAATCTGGTGGTATCGCATCACCCGATCATTTTTAACGGCCTCAAAAAACTTACCGGAAAAGACTATGTTGAAAGAACAATTATTCGGGCAGTTAAAAATGATATCGCTGTTTATGCCATACATACCAACCTGGATAATGTACTATGGGGTGTAAATGGAAGAATTGCCGATAAATTAGGTTTAATTAACCGGCAGGTATTGCAACCTAAAAATAACTTGTTGAAAAAGTTGGTAGTATTTGTGCCGGCAACCCATGCAGAAATACTGAAAGAAGCTATTTTTAGTGCAGGTGCCGGACAAATTGGAAACTACAGTGAATGTAGTTTTAATACATTGGGTGAAGGTACTTTTAAAGGCGGGCAGGGTACAAATCCCTTTATTGGTAAGCCAGGCGAGCGATTTACTGCCAATGAAATCAGAATAGAAGTAATCTATTTTGATTGGCTGGAGCAACCGATTCTTAAAGCCATGCAATTGGCACATCCATATGAGGAAATAGCTTATGATATTATTGCAGTAGAAAATCATCATCAGCAATTAGGAAGTGGTTTGGTTGGCAACCTTCCACAACCCATCAATGAAAACGAATGCCTCCTTTTATTAAAGCAGCAGTTTAATTTATCGGCCATCAGGCATACTGCATTTACAGGTAAAATGGTACAAAAAATCGCTTTGTGTGGGGGAGCTGGAAGTTTTTTAATAGCAAGCTCCATTGCTTCGGGCGCACAGATGTATATTACAGCAGATATAAAATACCATGAGTTTTTTGACGCTGATGCTAACATATTAATTGCAGATATCGGCCATTACGAAAGTGAGCAATTTACAATAGACTTGCTATTTGATATTTTAAAAGAAAATTTTACTACCTTCGCCGTCCTAAAAACAGGAATAAAAACCAACCCGGTTCAATATTTCCTTTAACAATTAATAAACTTACAATGGCTGCAGTAAAAGATTTCTCAGTAGAAGAAAAGTTAACATCACTGGTTCGTTTGCAAAAAATTGATTGTAAACTGGATGAAATCCAGATTTTAAAAGGTGAATTACCAATGGAGGTAAAAGATCTTGAAGACGAAATTGAAGGTTTGCATGCCCGCCAAACAAGGGTAGAGGAAGAGATTAATGGTATGCAGGAATTTATTAATCAAAAGAAAGAAGCCATTAAAGAAGCAGAAGCACTTGTAAAGAAATACGAAAAGCAAAGTGAAAATGTAAAGAACAACCGTGAGTTTGAGGCTATCAATAAAGAGATTGAAATGCAGACACTGGAAGTAAAACTTTGCGAAAAACATATTAAAGATGCTACTGAAGAAATAGGCGAAAAGGCAAGGCAATTGGAAGCTGCTAAAAAAGCAGTTAGCACTAAAGAAGGTAACCTTTCTGGTAAAAAAGGAGAATTGGAGAAAATTATTGGTGAAACTGAAAAAGAAGAAAAGCATTATAATAAGCAGGCAGATGAAGCAAGAAGCCATGTAGACGAAAGACTATTACTTAGCTACGATCGCATCAGGAAGAATTATCGTAACGGGTTATCTGTTGTGCCAATTGAAAGAGACAGTTGTGGTGGCTGTTTTCATGCCATTCCTCCACAAAAACAAAGTGAAATTAAATTACGTAAAAAAGTAATTGTTTGTGAAAACTGCGGCAGAATCCTTGTAGATACTGATTTAAACGACAGTATCGAGATAAAATAAAAATTTCATTACAACATAATAAAAGCACTTCATATTAATGAGGTGCTTTTTATTTTATATCAAATTGCTTTTTAAATCAGTCCGATGCCAAATCAATCGGCATAGGTCGGTATTTTCCAAAAGCTCACTTTCATTGGCTCGGTATGAATTTCAGCCAACACATCCCGATAGCTATCGGGTGCCTTACAATGAAATTCAGTTTGGTATTACGACCATTTTAAAAAAGGTTTCACTAATTATTTTCATTTTGTTACATCTTTAAATATTAGTGAATTATATAAAAATCGTGGTTAAAAAAAACTAATTTGCCCTCTCATATGTTGCAAAAACTTCACATACAGAACTACGCCATTATAGAAGCTATCAAGATTGATTTTTCAAAAAACCTTAATATTATTACTGGCGAAACCGGTGCTGGAAAAAGTATTTTAATGGGGGCACTCAATTTAATATTGGGTGAACGGGCGGATACCAACGCATTGCTTGATAAAGAAAAAAAAATGTTTGTAGAAGCGTATTTTTCAGTTAGAGAAAATACGTCCATTAAAACTTTTTTAAGCAGTAACGAACTGGATTTTGAAGATGACCTGATGGTACGCAGAGAAATTGCTGCCAATGGTAAATCACGAGCCTTTATAAATGATACCCCAGTAAATTTAACTCTGCTAAAAGCCCTGGGGCGGCTGTTGGTAGACCTGCATCAGCAGTTTGATACGCTAGAATTGGGGGATAATAATTTTCAGCGGCAGATATTGGATGGCATTGCTGGTAATCTGGATTTGTTGAAGGAGTTTGAAATTGTTTTCGCCAGTTATCTAGCTGCAAAAAAAGAAGGAGAAGCATTGTTGCTTCAAAAACAAAATGTAAATGCAGCGCTGGATTACCACCAGTTTTTATTCAACGAACTGGATGAAGCCAGATTACAGGAAAATGAGTTGGAAGATTTGGAGCACGAGTTAAAACTGCTGAGTAATGCAGAACAAATTAAGGTACAATTAACCAGTATTTATTTTGAACTGGCAGAAAGCGAACAACCGGTGGTGCAGCAATTAAAATCGTTGGCTAATAAATTGTACGGGCTTCTGCAATACCATAAAGATATTGAAGGGATAGGGCAGCGCCTCCAAAGTGTTCAGCTCGAATTAAATGATATTGCCGATGAAATTGATAGAATCAGTAATTCAATTCATTATAGTCCCGAAAAAATACAGATAATGAATGACAGGCTTTCTATGGGTTATAAGTTGCTAAAAAAGCACCAGGTGCAGACGACCGGCGAACTCTTAAAAATTAAAATAACACTGCAGAATAAATTAAATAGCAGTTTACAACTAGACGAAGTGATTGAAAGTAATAAACAGGTAGTTACCCGGTTTGAGGCAGAATGCCAGCATTTGGCTGCTATCATTTCTGCCAACAGGCATACAGTTTCAGCAACTTTTCAAGAAAGAGTAAATGATCTTTTAATGAAGGTTGGTATGCCGAATGCAAGGTTTAAAATTATGCTTGACAACATACCGCTTGCAAGTAGTGGAACCGATGTCATTGAGTTTTTATTCGATGCTAACAAAAGCGGCCGTTTAGAACAATTACGTAAAGTAGCAAGTGGTGGGGAACTAAGTCGCATCATGCTATGCATAAAATCCCTGGTTGCACAAAAGCTGCAACTACCCACTTTAATTTTTGATGAAATAGATACAGGTATCAGTGGTGAGGCCGCCAGGCAGGTGGGTGAAATTATGAAATCGCTGTCTGCAGCCCACCAGGTAATATCCATTACTCATCAACCACAAATTGCTGCCAAAGCAACTGCTCATTATTTTGTATATAAAGAAAAACAAGGAAATAAAATTGCTACCTCCATCCGGTTATTAAATAGAGATGAACGAATTACTACCATTGCGAAAATGCTAAGTGGAGAAAAACCGACTGCTGCTGCATTGGAAAATGCCAGGGAAATGGTTGCAAACTAGGGGGCGTAAGTTATATTGATATTTATTTACAAAAGCATAACCACAAAATTTTTTTTAAAAATTGCAAAAAAAATGGTAAAGTTGAAAATAAACCCTAGTTTCGCCCAAATTTTTAAAAATTAAAAAAATAACAATGAAAAAACTAATTGCTATTCTTGCTGTTGCTGGTTTTATGACTTCATGCAACAACGCTGCTACAACAACTGATGCTGCCGCTGATTCAACTAAAGTTGCTGATTCATTATCTAAAGTTGCTGCAGAAGCTAAAACATCATTAGACTCTACTGTAAAAGCAGTAGATTCCACAGTAAAAGCTGCCACTGACACTGCGAAAGCTGCTGCTCATAAAGTAGTTGATGCTGCTAAAGAAGGTGCTGAGAAAATGAAAGCCGGTGCTGATAAAATGGTTGACAAAGCTAAAGAAGCTGTTAAACACTAATTATCTTTTTGTTTATACTATTAAAGCCCTGAATTTTTTTCAGGGCTTTTTAATTCCATAGCGGTAAAGACTCCAAAATATGCAGGACCAAAAAAAAATCTGCAGAAATTTAATAAAGGTTATTTACAGTTGTTTGTCGGTTTAGGTATTATTTTGTTTTTTGTGTAAAGAGTTCTACAATCTTAACTTTTTTAAAACGCATTAATAGCTAGTTTTGCACTTCGAAAATAAAAATCAGTCCAAGATGAAAAAGCCAATTTTTAAAAAAGTACATCTATTCCTATCTTCTTTCTTCATTTTTGTATTGCACCTTCCTAATATGGGAGCAAAATCAAAACCTGCAAATCATACTTTGGTTAGTGCAGTTTCTACGCCGCAAATGATTGCAGATACGTCATTTATTACTTCAATAACTGGCATAGCAAGCTTAGCGCTTTATGACAGTTTAAGACTTAGTTCATTGGGGCTTGGCAGACAAGTATTTGATTATGCCATGCGGGGATTTAACAATATGAAGCAAATGGGTAAATTAGGCAACGATGGTATTATTTCAATTATTGATTTTAGTAAGCCTTCTTGCAATAAGCGTTTATTCATCATTGACTTAAAAAAGGTTAAGGTTATTTTTAATACCTACGTGGCACATGGTATAAATTCCGGTAAAGAGTTTGCCAAAGAATTTTCTAATGTGGCCGAAAGCAATAAAAGCAGTTTAGGGTTTTATACAACTGCAACTACTTATTCTGGTAAACACGGCTATTCATTGCATTTGCAAGGTGAAGAAGAGGGAATAAATGACAATGCTTACAATAGAGATATAGTAGTACATGCCGCCACCTATGTAAACGAACAAATGATAAAGTCCCTGGGATATATTGGACGAAGTTGGGGTTGCCCCGCAATACCACAGCGTTTAAATGTTCCTATAATTAATAAAATAAAAAACGGTACCTGTCTATTCATATTTGGCGAAAATGCTAGCTACCTTAGTCATTCAAAACTTATTAACAGGAATTTATCCTCCGCTTCTTTCGGAAGTTAATTGCCCACTTTTTTCATCGGGAGTGTAGTTTGTATCCCAGGTGTTTCCATTGCTAACTTTTCCACTTATTAATTTACTTTAATTTTAATACACTACCTCACAGTAGTGTATTTGTTTTTTATTAAGCTGATTTTTGTTTTTTAGTTTTCCTTTCATAATGATAACTTCACAAAAAAAAGGCAATGAATTTAAGAACTATTTTAAGAGGAACCGGTGTAGCCATTGTAACACCCTTTGATGAAAATGAATCAGTGGATTTTGATTCACTTGGTAAGGTGATTGATTTTGTAATAAGTAATGGAGTTGAATACATAGTTTCACAAGGCACCACCGGAGAAACACCGACATTGAACAAACAGGAAAAGCTTGATATTCTGCAATTCACATTTGAAAAAATAAATAGCCGTGTGCCTGTTGTTGTGGGTATTGGTGGTAATAACACTAAAGAAGTCTGCAACACTTTGCAACAGTTTCCATTAGATAAAGCTACCGCAGTTTTAAGCGCTGCTCCCTACTACAACAAACCATCACAGGAAGGTATTTTTCAACATTACAAAGCATTGGCTGCCGCCTCGCCCAAGCCAATTATATTATACAATGTACCGGGCCGCACAGGAAGAAATATGGAAACTTCTACCACCTTGCGGCTTGCAAATGAAGTAGCTAATATTGCTGGTATAAAAGAAGCTGCTAACAGCATACCGCAGTGTATGCAACTACTAAGGGACAGGCCTCAGGATTTTTTAATTGTTAGTGGAGATGATGATCTGGTACTGCCCGAATTAGCTGCTGGTATTGATGGTGTAATTAGTGTTGCAGCCAATTGTTTTCCAAAGCAGTTTTCTAACATGGTACGGGCTGGTATTGCTGGTGATTTTACTACAGCCAATAAGTTGAACAATCCTTTGATAGAAGCATACAACCTGTTGTTTGCCGAAAATAATCCTGCCGGCGTAAAAGCATTTTTATTTGAACAAGGATTGATCAAAAACAAACTTCGGTTGCCTTTGGTGCCTGTTTCAGACGCTTTACAACAGAAAATAAAATTGTATTTGCAATCATAATTTTTGAGCAACCAGCTAACGATATTGCAACTCCCTTTTTTGAAAAAGTCAATCACTTTACTTTGCTGGCTGTGCTTTTTTTTTACTAAAAGCCAGGCCCAGTATAATATTCAGTTTGTAATAACAATCCAGCCTGCTTCACATTCCAATGATACAATTTACCTGGCGGGTAATTTTAACAGATGGGATCCTGCTGGTAATTTCAGCCAATTTATAAAGGAGGGCAACGTACATGTTTTGCGGCTAACAAATATGCCTAAACAATTGTATAAATTTAAATTAACAAGAGGTAACTGGGAGAAGGTAGAAGCAGGTGCAGCTGGTACTTCGTTATTAAACCGTCAATTAAATATAGAAAGTGATACAACAGTTGAGTTAAACATCGAAGCCTGGGAAGATGATTTTGTAAAAGTTATAAAGAGGCATACCGCATCTTCCAACGTCATGCTGATGGATACAGCTTTTGCCATGCCACAACTTGGCCGTAGCAGAAGAATCTGGTTATATCTTCCTGATGGATATACTTTCAATAACAAGAAAAAATATCCGGTGCTATACATGCAGGATGGACAAAATTTATTTGATGATGTAAGCGCTGCCTATGGAGAGTGGGGGGTTGATGAGTGCCTCGACTCGATAATCAAAAATGGAAGGCCGGCTTGTATTGTAGTAGGGATTGACAATGGTCCGCAAAGAATGAATGAATACAATCCGGACGACCACAAAAAGTTTGGAATTGGAGAAGGAAGACAATACATTGAGTTTATTGTAAATACCCTAAAACCTTACATAGACGGTCACTACAGAACTTTGCCGACGAAGGATTACACCTTAATTGCAGGCAGTTCAATGGGGGGATTAATTTCTTTATATGCCATGATGCAATATCCTGATGTATTTGGAAAAGCAGGTATTTTTTCACCTTCAATTTGGGCGGCTAATAATATTGATACATTAACTGATGCTGCTGCTGGAAAATTAAGTGGTAAACTATTTTTCTATGCTGGCGGGCAGGAAGGGGAGATTTTTGTAAATGACATGGTTCGCATCCAAGAAAAAATCGGGGAAAAATCATCCGCAATGATTTATGCTGTTGTAGATAAAGAGGGCAATCACAATGAAGCAGCCTGGCGAAAATGGTTTCCTGTATT
Organism: Chitinophagaceae bacterium; assembly: GCA_043745055.1. GTDB lineage: Bacteria > Bacteroidota > Bacteroidia > Chitinophagales > Chitinophagaceae > Ferruginibacter. Next base: position 14,524 of record JAYTTM010000884.1, read on the forward strand.
TTACAATTGGGCAATGGCAGATGGTTGGAATATCATAAGTAATAAGGCCGACTAAACCAGGATGGTAAACCATTAACAATGCTTTTTAATTATTGAGTTTGCAAAGGTGAAATTCAATGAGCAGGTTAATAAAATTCTAACCGAAAAATATCTCCGTCCTAATTTGCTCAATTATTTCCTGCGTTACTTTTTCAGTAGGATTATTCTTTCTATAAGCAGCTATCCTGGCATTCATCTCTTCAATTTTGGCATTATATTCCAGATTTGTTTTTACCTCCGGCAATATTTTGTTTATGTACTTGTTGTACTCATTAACAACGTATTCAATTAAAATACCAGCCAACATGCAAACAAAATAAATAGTTACATAATCCCTGGAACCAAAACTGTAAGTGTACCAATACCACAAACAAAAAAAAATGGGGATTGGCAGAAAAATCCATTGCTTAAACCTTGCTATTATAAAGCCAACAAAGTAAAATATAGTACCAAAAAACCCAAAATAACTACCAGTTTTCAGGGTAAGAAATGGTACTACTATAATAGGAATCAGGATATACTGAAGAAAAAAAACAATTAATTTAATTTTCATAGCAAAAAATTTCATTTACACGGCAATCTTTACCTAATCCCCTTTTCTATATTTCAATATTTGTTTACGTATTTAACATTAAAATAGTACCAGTTATTATTTTGGTAGCAAAAATAGTTATTTAATAGAAGATTTTTAGTACCCTCTTTTTTCGCTTTAACTAAAAAGAAAATCAATATCATCTTCACTAAGTGCTTTTACAAAACCATCCTCCTCTCCTATCAATTCTGCTGCCAGCTTTTTTTTGCGCTGCTGCAGCTGAATTATTTTCTCTTCAATTGTATCCTTACAAATCAATTTATAGGCAAATACATTTTTAAGTTGGCCAATTCGATGTGTTCGGTCAATGGCCTGTTGCTCAACTGCTGTGTTCCACCAGGGATCAACAATAAATACGTAATCGGCAGCAGTAAGGTTTAGGCCTGCATTACCGGCCTTTAAACTTATTAAAAATACTTTTTCCTTAGTTTCATTTTGTTGAAAATCGTTTACCAGTTGTTGCCGCTTTTCAATGGGTGTACTACCATCTAATCTGCAGTAACAAATCTTTTCCTTTTGAAGCCTGCCTTCGATAAGATCCAGCATACTTGTAAATTGAGAAAACACCAGTGCTTTGTGTTCCTGTACTATCTGCTGTAACTCTTCTGCCAGCATATCAAGCTTAATAGAATCGTATCTTTTGGGTTGCTCATCTTCTTCTTTAAGCAAAGCACTGGAATTGCATACCTGCCGCAGTTTAAGCATCCCGTTTATTACACTTAGTTTGCCTTTACTAAATCCATTTTGTTGAATATCTAAAAAAACACTGTTGCGTACATTTTCCCTGATGGATTCATATAGCATTTTTTGTGAACCACCCATCTCACACCACAATATACTTTCGGTTTTTG
>JAYTTM010000885.1:0-4225 GCA_043745055.1 Chitinophagaceae bacterium
CAATCACCAACCGGATATGAAAAAAACTACTTATAACTGGCCTGCTGATAGTACAGCGCCAACCTGTGAAAAAAAACTTCATCAATCATTTGCTCACGATGATACCATCACCGACGAATATTACTGGCTGAATGACTATTTTAAAAAGGGCCCCGATAGCAGTAAAGTGGTGGATTACCTGGTTGCCGAAAATGCCTATTTTGATTCTATGATGGCAGGTACCCAACCCTTGCAGGAAGCGCTGTACACTGAAATGAAAGCAAGGATTAAAGAGAAAGATGAAAGTGTACCTGTTTATAAAAACGGCTATTTTTATTATACCCGTGTGGTAGAAGGCAAAGATTATTTTGTGTATTGCAGAAAGAAAAGTTCGCTGCTAGCGGAGGAAGAAGTGTTGCTGGATGTGAATGCCATGGCAGAAGGTTATAGTTATTTTTCAGCAACAGGGTTTGCAGTTAGTATGAATAACAAGCTGCTTGCTTACGGTATTGATACCGTATCAAGAAGACAATATAATATCCATGTAAAAAACCTGGAAACTGGTGAAATACTAAAAGATGAAGTGGAGCATACAGAAGGTGATCCGGTTTGGAGCAATGATAATAAAACGTTTTTTTACAGCTCCAAAAACGCAGCAACCCTGCTGGCAGAAAAAATAAAAAAACATGTATTGGATACTGATGCTGCTACTGATATAACGGTTTATGAAGAAAATGATCAAAGCAATTATATTGGGGTAAGTAAAACAAAATCAAACAAATTTATTGTCATCACTTCGCAGGGTACATTATGTAGCGAAGCGCTGTGGATCGATGCCGATAAACCAGCGGATGATTTTACCATTTTTCAACCAAGAATGAACAATGTTTTGTATGAAATAGACCATGCAGACGATACCTTCTTCATCAGAACAAATCTTAATGCAAAAAATTTTAAAATAGTTACCTGTGCTGAACCCCAAACAAACAGCAGCAACTGGAAAGACTATGTAGCGCATCAGGCCGATGTGCTAATACAGGGCTTTGATTTGTTCAAAAACTTCATTACAATCTCCGAAAGAAAAAACGGTCTTACCCAAATTCATTTGCTTAACAGAAAAGATAACAGCAGCCACTTTCTTGCTTTTGATGAGCCTGCCTACCTGGCAAGTGTTACCAGTTTACCGGATTATAATACTGATGTAATACGGTTCAATTATACCTCCCTCACCACGCCCAATTCGGTGTATGATTACAACATGTTTACCAAAGAAAAAAAGCTGATGAAGCAGCAGGAAGTTTTAGGAGGATTTAATAAGGACGAATACAGCACGGAGCGATTATTTACCACAGCAAAAGATGGTACTGAGGTACCCATTTCCATTGTATATAAAAAAGGATTTGTAAAAGATGGTGAGGCGCCGTTGTTGCTGTATGCATACGGGTCTTACGGAATATGTATAGATGCTGCTTTCAACAGTTCCCGGTTGAGTTTATTAAACCGGGGCTTTGCATTTGCCATTGCCCACATACGTGGCGGTGAAGATATGGGCAGGTATTGGTACGAGGACGGCAAGATGCTTAAAAAGAAAAATACGTTTAATGATTTTATTGATTGTGCCGAATACCTGTTGGCCAATAAATACAGCAGCGCAGCGCATCTGTATATCAATGGCGGAAGTGCAGGTGGTTTGCTAATGGGGGCTGTTGTAAATATGCGCCCGGAATTGTTTCATGGAGTTGTTGCCGCGGTTCCCTTTGTGGATGTGGTAACCACCATGAGCGACCCAACTATTCCACTTACCACCAACGAATACGATGAGTGGGGTAACCCCGCCATTAAGGAAAATTATTTCTACATGAAATCTTATTCTCCTTATAACAATGTGGAGAAAAAGGCTTACCCCAATATGCTGGTAACAACCGGTTTGCACGATAGTCAGGTACAATATTTTGAGCCGGCTAAATGGGTAGCTAAATTAAGAGATTACAAAACAGATAAAAATATTTTATTGCTGCATACAGATATGGAAGTTGGTCACGGTGGCGCCAGTGGTCGCTTTAAATCTTTAAAAGATGCAGCAAGAAATTATGCATTCTTTTTGGCGTTAGAAGGGATTTTGGAATAGTAGTTTCTTGTAAATTTTTAGGACAATAATTTTTCAGTAAATTGATTTTGAGTTTGTACTGCTGATGCATCTTTGATCAATTTATTGGCAGCTCATTTTATTTTTGGAACCAGCATTAGATATTTGTGCAGCTCCGGTTGTGTCACTCACTTGTACAGTATCTTTCCATGGCAACCTCTCCACATTCTCGTAAATTCTATAAAAAAGAAACTTTGTTTTCAAACTAAGTATCTGAAAACCTAACGAAGTCTGTATGACCTCACCCCCAGCCCCTCTCCAAAGGAGAGGGGGGGCTTGACACTGATACCTCAGAACACTTTTCTTATTTGATTAGTGGACTTATTTTTCTTGTAAGCTAATATATAATCAGCTTTGTATTTTCCAGTTCTTTTTGGTGAAACATCAGCGCAATTATATTATACTCCTAAGGAGAGCGGTTAGAACCCTCAGTCTGCAGGCGCTTGAGAGTTGTGGTAGAATTTTAGTGAGACAGTAGTAAAAATAAATACGTTTATTTATCATCAAAATCAATAGCTACCTCATCTGTTATCGGGTGCGATTGACAGGTTAATATAAAGCCCTTTTCAATTTCCTCTGCCTCCAAACCCCAATTTACATCCATGTGTACTTTGCCTGATACCAGTCGGGCTTTGCAGGTGCAACATACGCCGGCTTTGCAGGCAAAAGGTAGGTCTGCCCCATGTTTAAGCGCTTCAACTAAGATAGAATTGCCCGTATAGTTTACATCAAAAGTTAAACTTCTTCCATCTGCAGTTATTAAAACCTTACTGCTTTTTTCACTGGCAATAAAATCAGATTCGATTGTTGGATTGTGTTGCTTTAGCCCCGGTGAGGTAAATAATTCAAAATGAATATGCCCTTCGGCAACACCTTGTTGTACTAAAAAATCTTTCACACAAAAAATCATTTCAGCCGGCCCACAAATAAAAAAATCATCAACGGCAGTATATCGAATTAGTTTAGCAAGATTGGCTAATTTTTCTTTGTCAATCCTGCCATTAAAAATGGCTGCATCAGAATTTTCCCTGCTAAAAAGATTGATTAAATTAAACCGGTTTACGTACTTGTTTTTTAAGCCTTCCAGCTCTTCTAAAAAAATGACGGAGTTAAATGTTTTGTTGCTGTACACAAGGGTAAAGTTGCTTTCGGGCTCTGTTAAAAGTGTTGTTTTTATAATGGAGATGATAGGTGTTATCCCACTGCCTGCCGCAAATGCCACATAACTTTTTTTATTGTCCTTTTTTAACGGCGTATAAAAATTTCCAGTAGGTGGTAACACATCGATTGTCATACCTTCTTTAAGAAAATCATTTACATAACTGCTGAAAATACCACCGACAACTTTTTTAACTGCCACCGTTAATTCCTGCTCCTGTGGCGCACTACAAATAGAATAAGAACGCCGTATTTCCTTTCCGTCAATATTGGTTTTAAGGGTAAGATTTTGCCCTTGAATAAAACTAAATTCAAGTGCCAGTGCTTCAGGCACATCAAAAGTAAGGGTAACACAACCTGCTGTTTGAGGGGTTATTTTTTTAACCTTCAAAGAATGAAAATGAATTGCCATACAATTATTTTACCAGGCCATTTAACAGCAGGTTAACCATGTGGTTTTCCAGCTCGTGTTTAGAAATGTTTTTTTTATTCCGTTGCCAAAACTCAAGACCACGTACCGCCGAAAGTATTGTTAATACTGCAACGTAGGGGTTAATAGGTTGTAGCTCCTTGTTTTCAATACCTGTTGTAATCAATTGTACCAGGCTTTTTTCGTAGTTGCGCCGGATGTTTAAAAAATCGTTAAGGTAAGGTTCCTTTAAATGTTTCCACTCATGATTGGCAACATATATTTCATCAAAATTTTCAGCCATCATGCTGATATGAAACCGGATGATTGTTTCAATTTTTTGTACGATGGAATGTTGGCTTCTAGATATTTGTTCTATCTGTTCAATAAAAGTATTGCCCACTTTAAAACAAATAGCCTGTAGCAATTCGCTTTTAGAACCAATATGATTGTAAAGACTTGGCGCTTCTACCCCCACCCGTTCTGCAAGGTCTCTCATTGAAGACGCCGAATAACTCTTCGATTTAAAAAGC
>JAYTTM010000886.1:0-4220 GCA_043745055.1 Chitinophagaceae bacterium
ACAACTGATAATTCGCAGCCATTTCCTTTTTTTGATTTTATGGATACAATGCCATTAAAAAGGGATGCTCTTGTTTTAATATTTATTAAACCAACACCACCGGATACTTTTTCAGTATCAAAGCCTACTCCATCATCTTTTATAGACATTAACAGTTTACCATCTGTTTGGGTAAGTTTTATTTCGATATGACTGGCTTTTGCATGCTTTAAAATATTATTAAACTGTTCCTGTACAATTCGGTAAATAGCCAGCCGCATTTTATCAGTCATCCTGGTTTCATCTATTTCAGAAATGTCTGTTGAAATTTGAATATTGGTAGAGCTTTCAGTAAGATCAACTATTTTTTCTATTGCAAGCTTAAGTTGAGACTGTTCCAGAGAAGGCGGTATCAGCGCATGGGAGAGTGCCCTTAATTCTTGTATGGCTGATGAAATCAATAAATCGGTTTCTTCAATATATTCTTCTGGTTCATTTGTATGTTTCTTAACCATACCCAGGTATAATTTTGCGCTTGCCAGTATCTGGCACACATTATCATGTAACTCAGATCCAATCTGTTCTCTTTCTTTTTCCTGAGCAGAAATTACGGCATCTGTTATTTCTTTTTGATTTTTTATCCGTTCATCATCCAGCTGCTGCTCCAGCAATATTTTTTCGGTAACATTACTGCCAATAGCTAAAATGGCAATTTTACCATTAACTACGATGCGGTGAGAGTTGGTATCCATATAAATGAGCTCCCCGTTTTTTTTGCGCTGCTCCCAAAGGGAAGAAAAAAATTCCAGTTCTTTTGAGAGCATTTTTTTGGCAAGGCTATTTGTTTTTTCCAAATTTTTATTATCTCTTATGTCCATTATCGTCATATGAGAAAACTCTTCTTTAGTATATCCATACAATTGTATGCAGGTTTCATTGAGGTCTATGAATTTGAAATTTTCAGGATCCCAGATAAATATCGACTGGGGATTCATGTTAAACAGGTATCTGTATTTTTCCTCGGATTCCTGTATTAAAACTGCTGTATTCTTCCTTTCAGTAATATCCCTGTAGTTAGCAACAATTCCATTAACAGCGGGCTCATTTAATAGGTTTTGAAAAATATTTTCTATCCACCTGTATTCGCCTGAAGGCAATTTTACTCTAAGTTCTAAAGATTTTATCTGCCCTGGATTAGAATTTATTTCTAAAAAACATTTGGCTACAGCACCTAAATCTTCGGTATGTACAAAATCCTGAAAAGCAAATGCTACATCTTCTTCAGGTGGTAAACCAAGAATTTTTTTCCCCATTTGACTCATCTCCAACACTTTTCCATTAGGATCAACCAGCAAAAGACCGTCTGTACTGTTTTCTATTAAAGCCCTGTATCTTTTTTCGTTTTGCTCCAGTTGCTTCAGGTTCTTTTTGCGTTCAATACTGTAGCTGATACTTTTTAATAAAATTGCCGGAGTTACTTCATCTTTTATCAAATAGTCCTGCACACCAAGTTTAAGGCTGTGTATGCCAAACTGCTTATCGCTAAAACCGGTAAGTACTATTACCGGTCGGCCTTGTGCAAGTGTTATTATTTCAGTTATCGAATCTACCCCATTACTATCGGGTAAGCTTAAATCTAGCAATATAATGTCGAAGTGATTTTTACCCATTGCGGTAAGGGCGGTCATCAGTGTTTTGGCGTGTACCAGTTTACTGTCGGGCAATACCATTTTAAGGTATTCACTTACTAGTATAAAGTCGCCTATATTGTCTTCAATCAAAAGCAATTTTAAATCTTTGGCTACTATGGTCATACAAAAAGTTTTTTTGAGTTAAGACTTATTATTTTAAACAATAGTTGTAAATTTTTCGTTCTCTTTAGCTAAACTCAACCTACTTCACCAAAATTCCCCTTTAATTCAGGATGCTGTTTCAACGTATTAATCATATCCATTGTTAGCGGCTTGTTTAAAAATGCAATTACGTTTGGATTTTCATCTGCCCGTTTTTTTTCATCAGGATCTATACTGGAAGATAATATTACTACTTTAATACCAGGGAATTGATGTATAAATTTTTCTTTCATTTTAGCCATAAACTCCCAGCCTCCAATGATTGGCATATTAAGATCCAGAAAAATTACTGCCGGTGTGTTATCTGGTGTACCAGCCATTTCAGTCAATTGCTGAAAGTAGTTGATGGCTTCATCACCGTTGATAAATGGCAAACATTTTTTAGCAAATGCAGTACGGCTAAAAATCATTTGGTTGAGCATTTGCGTAACCCTGTCATCATCTATGGATAAAATAAGGTTAAGCATAAGCTGGCTGGTTTTTAAAATTTAATGTAAAGGTAGTTCCTACATTTATGGCACTGGTTACATTTATAGAACCGCCCATTGCATTCATCTGCGACCGCACCAGGTAAAGGCCAAATCCTTTGCTATCGGCATTGTTATGAAACCTTTGATGAAGACCGAATATTCTTTCCTTAATAACAGTCATATCCATTCCTATGCCATTATCAGTAAAAATCAATTCTATTCCATCCTCTACCTTGTAGCTTTGTATATCTAATTGCAACCTACGATGTGGAGAGGTATATTTAAGGGCATTAGAAAGCAAATTGGTAAAAATACTTTCTAAATATACTGCATCAAATTGTACGGTGGGTGCGTTTAAAAAATTGCTTGTTATTGTAGCATGGCTTTTTTCTATCAATGAATTTAGAGAGCGGGTTACTTTATCATTGATATCACTAAACAATAGCTCGGTTTGTTTATTGTTGACAGATTTTTTTATAAGAATGGCTTCCATCAAATCATTCAAGGTTTCATCTAACTGAAAAGTAGATTCTTTAAAAGCTTCCACTAATAGTTTGTTATTTTCATCCGTTATTTTATCATATTCAATCAGGTTAATAATAGATATTAAATTGGTAAGCGGAGCTCTAAGATTGTGGCTGGTTATGTAAGTATATTGTTTTAGTTCTGCGTTGCTTTTGGTTAGTTCACTTATTAACTGTTTTTTTTCCTCTTCATTTTTTTTACGGCTGGTAATATCCCGGAAGTTTAGTACTACAGCATTTACTGCTGTATCGTGAAGTAAATTATGAAAATTAGTTTCGAGCCAGTTATATTGCCCATCCGGGTTTAATATCCTGAAATCGACTGCAAGTGCTTTATTGGTTTCATTAACTACGGCCGAAAATAGTTTGAAAACATTCCTTGCATCATCCGGGTGCAAAAATTCAGGTGTGTTTATTCCAATTATTTCAGTTGCAGTAAAGCCAAGGATTTTGCGTGCAGTGCTGCTCATATCAATAATATCGCCCTCTTTGTTTAATAAGGCAAGGCCATCGGTACTATTTTCTATTAGTGACCGAAAGCGTTTTTCACTTTGTGCCATTTGCCCCTGAATTCTTTCCCGCTCTATGCTATAAAGTATACTTTTTTGAAGAACAGCACTACTGATATCATCCTTAACCAGGTAATCCTGCACGCCTAGCTTAAGGCTGTTAATGCCGGTTTCTCTATCGGCAAATCCGGTTAGTACAATTACAGGAGGTATGCCGGGCAATGCTTTTAGCTGGTTGATGGATTGCTCGCCCTTGCTATCGGGTAGGGTAAGATCTAATAAAATGATATCTATAGGCTGTTGTTTTAATACAGCAATGGCTTCAGATAAATAGGAGCAATGAATAATATTGGCAAGCGGAAATACCTCTGACAGGTAATCAGTAACCAAAATAAAGTCCCCTTCATTGTCTTCTATTATTAATACCTGTAGTTTATTTGATGTGGGCATGTAGTATATTTATGCGTATTTATTTTGTTTCATCAGCGGGTTAAAAATGTACCCTTCTTAAAAGTTTCAGTAATTAATTGCTGTTAAAGTATTTTCTTTATTGATGCATAGATGGTTTAGTAACTTAATTGAAGACTTAAATATCAAACCATTAATAACAAAGCAGGAGAACACTACTTTTTTATCAGAAATATTTTTTAGTTATCTGCTCATTTATTAATAATTAACAGCTGAGGTAATTTTTTATGCGAAACCGATAAACAACTGCATGTTTAAATGTTGGTACAAATTGATCGAAATCTAAAGCCTTAGTGAGATAACTTTTTATACACTGTTTAGGCCAGGTATTTTTATCCCTTTTGAGCTCAACTCTTCCACTTGCAGATTTTCTAGTATTATCAAATAAATTACTTCTGTTGCTGCTGTATTTATTAT
>JAYTTM010000887.1:0-1134 GCA_043745055.1 Chitinophagaceae bacterium
GGTATTACACAAGCTCGTTTGTTGGTGCAACTGAAACCACCATCCATGCATTCCGTTTTAGGAACAAGGCCTGTAATTTTATCAGGGTAATTAAATAAACTTTGTGCTGTAGCCAGTGCATTGGCATCTCCTGCATACAGCCTGTATCGCCAGGGTGAACTATAACTATACACCAGGCTTGAAAAATCCACCACACCACTATCATCTACAACAAACTCCCGATACATTATTTTTGCATTAAGTGGGCTACAGGTTGTATCTATTGGCCGCAATGTGTTAGTACAGCCCATGGTGTCGGATACGGAAGAATAATTTACATCTGCTACCAACGGTTGCATTACTGCACCCACCCTATTAATACTATCAAATGCACCCGCTACATTTAATGCATATTTATTGGCTGCTTTGCGGTAATAGGCAGTCATATTTAAGCGAAAACTTGTGCCTAAATTAGTACTGAGACATTGTTCGGCGTTATAAGTAGATATGCCGTAATTGAATTGACCGTAATAGACTGTTGGATCTTGCCCACTTACTTGTACGGTATAATTTCCAGGCGCCAGGCAATCAATAAAACCATTACGGCTAAAAGTGCCAATGATGTTAGCCGTATCTAACCCGCTGCAACTATTAGTAAGACCTTGTTTAAATATTCTAACTAACGGTACCGGACCACACTGGGTTGGATAAGCATCAAAATAGATACCGCAGGTATTGCTGAGTGTAAAAGTAAAAAAGCTACTTAGGTTATATTTACCACCACTATATACAATGCCAGTATCTGGCAATGCAGGGTTGCACACAGTGGTATTGTGTCGACTGTTGCATCCCCATACATCATCTATACTCGTCATAATTCCTGCGGCAGAAAATGGCAACACGCCAATGGCATTGGGTGCAGGAACGCTTGCTAGTATTGGCTTTGGCGCTTTAGTAGGCACTTGCCCACCAGTGAGTATGCCAATACGTATATCATCTGCAAAATCTTTTTTAATAAAAATTTGAATACTGTAGGTAGTGTTTGTATCCAGGTCTGCGCATTTGTACACTTTATATGCGGCATAATAGCCATCCGATTTTAAAGAATCACAACTACCCAATGGCACTAATGAGGCAATAGGAGTTGCAACAGCA
>JAYTTM010000888.1:0-15946 GCA_043745055.1 Chitinophagaceae bacterium
TTTTGGAAAACGCACGGTATGCCGGATGCTTTACAGATGGATAATGAACTTGCATTCAGGGGCAGTAACCGCTACCCACGCAGCTTTGGAAAGGTTGTACGCTTTGCACTAAGCCAGGGAGTGCCAATAGTTTTTATACCTGTTGCAGAACCCTGGCGTAATGGGATCATTGAAAAATTTAACCACACTTATCAGCAACGGTTTTTAAAAGCATATACTTTTGAAAATCTAGAAAAACTGAGCGAACAGGAGCAGTCGTTTATCAATTTCCATAATAGCAAACACCGTTATAGTTCCCAAGGACATAAAACCCCGGATGAAGCCAATGCTTTACAATTAAAGCCCATTTTATACAAAGGGACTATTCATTTGCCTTCACTTAAAAAGGACAATAAAATACCACTTACCCAAGGCTGTATTTATTACATTCGGTTTATAAGAAGTGATTTAAAACTCTATTTACCCAACGAAGTTTTTATAGTAAAGGATACATTAAAATACAGCTACATTGTAGCTGAAATTAACATACACAACCACTCATTGATCATCAGGCAGAACTATGAAATTATACAAGTCTTCCCTTACGATATTACAGCCATAAACTGGTAACCTTCTTGCCATATGTCAAAGAACTAAAAACGAAAAAACTGTTACCTATGTTGTGCTACAGTTTGGAGCCTTAACGGCCCTTAAGGGCTACCCCAGAATAGGGCAGTTTTTAAGGGTACTCAAAAAGTGTTACCTATGTTATGCTATACGACAAATAAATACTAAGTACTCAGAACTGCACCTTTACTTTTGCCTTTCCTCCCTTAGTCTTTTTTACATCCCACCGGGGACCTTTTTTTATAAGCCTGATGGCCTCAGCATCACACTCAGCACAGAGCGATTTATCAATTTTTACTTCAGATACGTTGCCATTGGTTTTTAACTTAACAAACACTTCAACTACACCATGAATATTGCTGTTTTTCAATTGATCACTAACTGTAAGGTTTTGCGAAATATAATTATTGTATTCAACCCAACCGATTATGGGCTCAATATCATCGTCTTCGGCTTCCAACTCTTTTATGTTTTGTTCTTTTATTAAAACTGTTTTTGGGGATGAGGATTTTCTTTTAGTATAAGTTATTTCCTGTAATGCAATTTTGTCATCGTCCAGCATAATCTTTTGCGGAACCGCTGCATTTTGCAACTGGTATTTTTTTGAAAGATAGCCGGCTGCGGTTACTGTTACAGTTACTGTGGTATCAGCAGCAGCAATGGTAAAATTTCCACTAGCATCAGTAACAATTGGTTTTTGTGCAGCTGTTTTTATTTTTGCAAAAGGCAGCGGATGATTGGTTGCATCTACTACCTGAGCATTAAATAAATTATTGCCTTTTAACTGTAATCCGTTTTGCTTATTAATTGGGGCTGCCGAATTATTTAAGTTTCCATCAGCTATTTTAATAGCAGCTACATTCCCTTCGTTGGCTGCATTATTCCGGGAATTAATTTGTACTTCTTTAGTAGATGATATCGTTTCTTTTGCGGCACTTTCTGATAGAGATTTATAATTATCAGCCTGTATTATATTCTTATTTGCAGTTGTTTGTTGCTTGCCCGGCCTGTATACAAAATCATTAGTTGCTGTTTGATTATCCTGTTTAAATGTTGCTAAAGCTTTTTTTTCTTCGGTCGGTTGCTTGCTGTCTGCCTCTGCTAACTGCAACACTTTTTTGGGTTTGGTAACGGAAGTTTTATTGGCTGCAATGTAGCTGGTAGAATCAGTGGTTGCCAATTGACTGTTATCAGTTTTATTGGATTTTTTTACCTCAGTATTGGTAGCAAGTGTCTCTTTAACAGCATTGTTTTTTTTCGTAAAAAGATAGGCGATTGCAATACTACAACCAATAAGTAAAACAGCAGCGGCAACTCTCCATATTTGTGCAAATGTATTTTTATTGATAGATATACCGGGAGTGTTATCTGCAATAGCTATTTTGTCTCTTAATTCCGCAAACACTTTGTTCCATTCTTTATTATCAACTGCATCATACCCTTCAATGGCATCTGCCAATAATGGATCATCTAAGGCTGCTTTTTCTATGGCATGCATCTCCTCATTACTCATGGTACCGGTAAAATATTGTTTAATATCTTTTGCCGTATAAACGATATGTTTTTTTTCGTTGTTCATTAGCTTTTAATAAGCCATAATAAAATTAATCATTTCTAAAAAAGTTTGCTGCTACTCATCAAAAATATTATTGGCCTCAAGACATTGCTTCAGGTTGCGCTTGCCATTTTGAATGTAACTTCTCACCTTGTTCCACTCGTAGCCTGTAATAACGGCAATTTCGTTGTAGCATTTTTTTTGCAGATAAAACAACCGGATACTTTGTTGCTGATCATCAGGCAAAGTTTCCATGCATTGCTCCAACTGGGTAAAATAGGCTTCTTTTTCAAGTGCTTCATTTTTCAGATGCGTTGTTTGCTCCGATTGCATAATAGCTGCATTAAATTCGCTCACCTTTAAATTTTTAGGGCTCCGCAATTGCATCAGGCAATGGTTTCTGGCAACTACATGCAACCAGGGTTTAAAATTATCTACCTCATGCTGTTGCAGTTTGGTACACAATTCCATGTAAATATCCATTACCGCATCTTTCGCTTTTTCGGCATCTTTAAAATATTTAAGGCATACACCAAATACCAGCTCCATATACCGCAGGTAGAGTGCACTAAGGAAATTTATATCACTGCTTGCTTTATAAGCAGCTATTAATTCCTGATCGGTTAATGTTGCCTTGCTGGTATTTTTAATGAATTTCAAATAGTTGGTTTCGGTATGGTAAATCAATTGATATAACTGTAACTTTTACAGGCAATAGTGGCAACAGGTAGTGAGTTTAATCAAAAAATATTTTTACCCGCTGGTACATTAGCCGGTTGTTGATGTATTGATTGGGACTTTGCTGTTGCAATTCCGAAAAACCCTGCAACCCTAACAAACCAGCAGCATTGCCTTTGTTAATGGCAATTTCCAGGTACCCTGCCGAATTAAATATAGCCAGTTTTTCCCCCTCAGGAACATCGGCGTATGTTTCGCTGATTCTGTCAATTACTTCATCCCGTTTAAACGCAATTTTAAAGCCCCTGCCTTTACGCTGTGTTTCAAAATCGTCTTTGCTGATGTTTACAATTACGTTCTCAAAATTATCTATAAAAATTATTTGTCCTTCCATCCAATTATTGCCGAGCATTGGCCTTAAGGCATTTTTTACCTGAATAGATATAGATGCATCTCCAATTTCTTCCAGGCTTTTGCCTTTTTCAATTTCTGCAAATGCCTTGGCAAAAACCTGTGTGCAGTACAGGGTATTTTTGGGGATTGTTTTTTCTAAACGCAAGGCCACAACCTGTTGGGGAGTTTCTTCCAGTATCATGGTGAGTAAGCCATTATCAGCACAACCAATGTAAAAGCCATTGTGTGCAGCAAGTAAAAGGTACTCTGGTTTTTGATCAAATAGATTTACTAACACCAGGTGCAATGTACCAGCAGGAAAATTTTTAATAGCACTTCTGCAAACATATGCAGCCTGCGGAAAATTAAAAGGAGGAAGCTGGTGGGTAATATCAATGATATTAAGTGAAGGATTGCTGTGTAACAATTGCCCTTTTACTGCACCAACCAAAAAATCGTGTTGGCCAATATCTGATATAAGTGTTACTAAAGACATATTTAAAAGAAAAAAAATAATTTATGGATGATAGAAAGTGTACAGCTTCCATTTGGGTCAATAAAATCAGGGAATTAAAAAAATTAAAGTGAATAAGGCGTAAATTAGTGTATAATATTTTGTATGAACCGGACAGATTTTTTTCAATTTAGCTTCTGACGTTGACCTTGTACATTTTATCAATCATGAACAAAATAGCAACTCACTAATTTATCCCTTGCTTACTATAAGTTACTTCTTATTACGCTTGAACTTTGCGGACTTCAAAAAATTAAAAATAGTTTATCCATCAGTTTTACACCACAAAAGGATCACTACTTAACAAGTTCACCGTTTTTAAAGAAGAATTTTTTCACTAAATTATCGGCCCATGAAGGAAAAAATTTGTTCATCCACACGGTTCTTTTTCCTGTAAAAGTAAGTACCACAGTACGTTTTCTTTTTTCTATAGCACCCAAAATGTGTTGGGCACATTCTGCTGAACTCATCATAGCATCTTCGTTCATAAGGCCTTCTCCAAGTACCTGACCATCTTTACCCAAGGCTACATTGCGAATATTGCTCTCTGTAAAACCAGGGCTCACCCACATAACATTTACACCACTATCCAGTAGTTCGGTTCTTATAGATTCCAGCCACCCATTAACGGCAAATTTGGAGGCAGAGTATGCGCTGCGACCTGGTAGTCCCCTGTATCCTGCTATGGAGGATATGCCTGCAATGGTTCCTTTACGTTCAATGATAGATTCAAGTGCCAGCTTAGTGCAATAGACTGTACCATAAAAATTAACATCCATCACTCGTTTTATAACATCTATTTCTACATCTTTCAGCAATGCCCTCATAGATATGCCGGCATTATTAATTAAAATATCAATACCGCCAAATGTTTCAATGGTGGAGTTAATAAAGCTGCGGCAGTCCTCGTAGCGGCTAATATCGGCAACCATTGTGTGCATTAAATGATGGGAGTATTGTACCTGCAGGTTATACAGCCTGTCCTGGCTGCGACCACATGTTGCAATTTTTGCGCCCAACGGTATCAATGCATCAATCAATGCCTTGCCAATGCCATTGGTACCACCGGTAATAACAACTACTTTACCTTTAAAAAAGCTAACCATAAAAAAAAATTATTAAACAAAATTAAGTTACTTGGCCGGGTGTAGCTAAACAAACTTATTTTTTAAAAACATATTTCTATAAAAAGATTTCTAAAAAACTTTGTGCTAAAATTGAATTCCCCTATTTTTGCAATCCCAAATAAATAACGGGACGAATTGGTAGCTCAGTTGGTAGAGCAATACACTTTTAATGTATGGGTCCTGGGTTCGAGTCCCAGCCAGTTCACAAAAGAGGAATTCATAGCTGAGTTCCTCTTTTTTGTTTTTTTACCGACAAGCTTCCACTTTTGAAATTACTTTTTCCATTTACAAAAACAAGTATTAAATTGTTCATTAGCGTTTTTCATTTATTAACTGAAAAAGGCCTAAACGTGAAAGTAATAAGTTTATGCAGCAGGGGTGCCAAATGAGTCAGCCTGTTTTATGCTCATTCAATCCATCTATCTGTAGGCGTTCAGCTTTGTATTACTGTTCTATTTTGGTACAATTGATTTATTTTTGAACTAAATTTTTTGAATGATACAACGCATACAATCCATCTGGCTGCTAATTGCAGCAGTTGCAGCGATATTTACTTTAAAATACCCGTTTTATACAGGCCTGCACGGCCTCGAGAATCAGTATCATTATTTAACCGGAACCAATAGCCTTTTATTAATGATTGTTACCATCGCACTGGCAGTACTTGCCCTTATTACAATTTTTCTTTTTAAGGGCAGGGTAATGCAAATACGGCTTTGTATTGCAGGTATTCTGTTGCATTTGCTGATATTATTTTTGTATTTCAGGCAACTTAAAAATTTCTCTACCGGCACCTTTTCAATTACTGCTCTTTTGCAAATCGTTATTTTGGCAGGATTAATACTGGCAGCCTTTGCTATTAATAAGGATGAAAAAATGGTAAGAGACAGTAACCGGCTGAGATAAATCTTATAAATATTTACCCGTAAAACTCTCCTTACATTTTTTTAAATCCTCCGGCTTACCTGCAAATACAAGGTTGCCTCCACCATCACCCGCTTCGGGACCGAGATCAATTACCCAGTCAGCGCTTTTTATTACATCGGTATTGTGTTCAATTACAAGTATGCTATGGCCTTGTTCTATCAGGGCATTAAAAGAACCCAACAGTTTTTTTATGTCGTGAAAATGAAGCCCGGTGGTGGGTTCATCAAAGATAAATAATATCGTTCCATTAACCCTGCCTTTGCCCAGGAAGGATGCCAGCTTTACCCGCTGTGCTTCGCCACCAGAAAGCGTATTGCTGCTTTGGCCGAGTTTTACATAACCAAGCCCCACATTGCTCAGGGGTTGTAATTTAATGGCAACTGTTTCGCCATCCTTATCTGCAGCACCTGCCTTGCCGCCACCTGTAAGGGGACAGTTAAAAAATTCAATGGCTTCATCTACCCCCATTTCCAGCACATCATAAATACTCTTGCCTTTATAATGTACTTCCAGCACTTCTTCTTTGAATTTTTTTCCGCCGCAAACATCGCAGGTAAGGTGTACATCTGCCAAAAACTGCATTTCTACAATTTGTTCGCCTTCTCCTTTGCAGGCATCGCAGCGGCCACCATCTACATTAAAAGAAAAGTGCTTGGGCAAAAAACCTCTCATCTTACTAAGTGGCTGTTTGCTGTACAATTCCCTTATTTCATCATAGGCTTTTATATAAGTAACGGGGTTGCTTCGGGATGATTTTCCAATTGGATTCTGGTCAATCATTTCCACTTGTGTAATGGTATCCACATCGCCTTTTAAAGCCTTGTGAATGCCCGGCTTATCTACTCCCTCACCTTTTAATTTTTGCAACGCAGGATAAAGTATCTGCTTCACCAGCGTTGTTTTTCCACTACCACTAACACCGCTTACCACACACAATACATTCAATGGAAATTCTACCGTAATATTTTGCAGGTTATTTTGCCTGGCACCTTCAATGGTAATGCTGCGGTTCCATTTACGCAATTGTTTGGGCACTTCTATTTCCATAGCACCACTTAGATATTTACCCGTAAGGCTTTTTTTATTTTTGATGAGTTCGTCATAATTTCCTTCTGCCACTACTTCACCACCGAGGTGACTTGCCAACGGGCCCATATCAATAATATAATCGGCTTCTCTCATAATCATTTCATCATGCTCAACTATTACAACTGTATTGCCAAGATCTCTCAGTTCTTTTAATACAGCAATCAGTCGTTTTGTATCCCTGCTGTGAAGACCAATAGAGGGCTCATCTAAAATGTATAAAGAATTGGTAAGATTACTACCGAGGCTACGGGTAAGTTGTATGCGTTGGCTTTCGCCGCCACTTAATGAATTGGCAAGGCGGTTAAGGGTAAGATATCCCAAACCCACGTCCATCAGGGTTTTTAGGCGATGGTGAATTTCTATCAATATTCTTTTAGCAACTTGTTTATCATAGTCGCTTAATTCAAGCTGATAAAACCATTGCTGCAAATCTCTTACGGGCATAGCACAGAGTTCACCAATATGCCTGCTGCCAACTTTTACATACAAGGCTTCTTTGCGAAGCCGGTAACCCTTACATTCATTGCAGCTGGTGCGGCCACGATAGCGGCTGAGCATAACCCTGTATTGAACTTTATATAAATTCTGTTCAACCTCTCTAAAAAAATCGTTGATACCCTCTGCATATTGATTGCCTTCCCAAAGTGTGGTATACTGTTCAGCTGTTAAATCGATGATGGGCTTGTGAATTGGAAAACTGAAATTTTTTGCAACTCTAATAAATGCCTCTTTCCAAAGTCCCATTTTTTCACCCTTCCAGGGCGCAACCGCACCTTCAAACAAACTTAGTTGCTTGTTGGGTATCACTAAATCCGGATCTATACCCAATACCTGCGAAAAGCCTTCGCATACCGGGCAGGCTCCATAAGGATTATTGAAAGAAAATAAATTAGGTACCGGTTCTTCAAACTGAATTCCATCGAGCTGAAATTTATTGCTGAAATGCAATATTTCTTTTCCGTTTATTTCAATCATCATTACCCCTTCCCCTTCATAAAAAGCGGTGCCAACAGAATCGGATATCCGATGAAGATCGTCTTCATCGAATTTTTTTGTAATCAACCTATCTACAAGAATATAGGTTGATGCATGTACTTCGATGTTGGGCATTTCTAACAAATCTTCAATCCGCTGAGGTTCTAAAGCCCCTCCCAGCGAAGGGTTGGGGGAGGCTACTCTTGTGAATCCTTTTTGTAACAATATATTCAACTCTTCCTTTACATCCCTTTTTGGATGTTGCTTAAAGGGAACAATTATCAATACTTTACTGCTATGTGGTAAATGAGTAATTGCTTTTATAACATCAGCAACATCATCCTTTTTTACTTCTCTGCCACTTATTGGTGAAATAGTTTTCCCCACCCGTGCAAAAAGTAGTCGGAGGTAATCGTAAATCTCCGTCATACTGCCAACTGTACTGCGGGGTGTACGGGTTATTACTTTTTGCTCAATGGCAATAGCCGGGCAAAGACCTTTAATATAATCTACATCCGGCTTATTCATACGTTGCATAAACTGCCTTGCATATGCACTCAGACTTTCTGCATAGCGGCGCTGTCCTTCTGCAAATAACGTATCAATTGTTAAAGAAGATTTGCCGGAGCCGGACACACCAGTTACTACTACTAGTTGATTGCGGGGAATGGTGACGGTTACATTCTTCAGGTTATGGACTCTTGCTCCTTTTATATAAATTCCTTGTGCGGATGGGGTAGCTACATCCTGCTTTTTGTTACTGATTGCTTTAGTTGCCATGATAATATTAACTACAAAAATACCTCCCAACAAGTTTAAAACTGGATAAAAGAAAATATACACCGTATATCTACGTACTGCAATACCGTAGTTCCTGCAGTTATCAAAGCACTAGTACTCTATTTTTCTATTTTTGTAAAATAACGTTAAAATAAATTTGGTGCCAATTAAAATACTTCTACTTTTATCAAACCAATATCTTATTTAAGTGAAACGCTAAGAAGCTAATCTCAAAGGCTTATCCGCTACCTTCTCTCCAAATTTTGTATTGGTATATCTATCCAAATCTATAACAAACCTAAACCGAAAAAATCATGAAATGCTTAACAGCTTCAACTGATCAGCAGTTGGTACACCTGTACATCGATGGAAACTCCGATGCCCTTTCAACTTTAGTAACTCGTTACAAAGACAGAATTTACACATCCATTTATTTGTTGGTAAAAGACAAGTATTTAGCCGAGGATCTTTTCCAGGATGTATTTATCCGTATCATTGACACACTTAAAGGTGGCAGGTATACAGATGAAGGTAAATTTTTACCATGGGCGCTGCGTATTGCACACAATATGTGTGTAGATCATTTTAGAAAAGTGAAACGTAGCCCAAGCATTAAAACAAGTGATGACCGTGACATTTTTGAAGTACTAAACTTTAGCGAGCCAAGTGCAGAAACAAAGATGATGCAAAGTCAAAGCCACGACCGTGTACGCAGAATGATTGACCTGCTTCCGGAAGATCAGCGTGAAGTGATCATCATGCGTCATTACGCAGATTTAAGTTTTAAAGAAATTGCAGAGCTTACCAACTGCAGCATCAACACCGCTTTGGGCAGAATGAGATATGGCCTGATTAACATGCGCAAGATGATGGTAGAAAAACAAATAGCATTATAGAACTAAACTTTTACAAAACCCCCTGAAAGCACTTTCTTTAATTATAAAGTGTCTTAAATCACTAAACCCTCCAATTGCGGAGGGTTTATTTTTGCTCTTATCATTTTAAAAAAATTATTTAAAAATTTATTTTTCGGTTTTGGCAAATGCATCCAACCCACATTTTAACCAACTGGCAAATTCGGTAGGCTCGGGTGTATAAAATTTTGTTTTGGTTAAAGCAATTTCGTCTGCATTGATGATAGCGTATTGTGGTTGTGAAGTGGCATTAAAATTTTCTGTTTGAAAAGTTGCCCATTTATCCCCTACCGATAAAATTGATTTATCGTTGCCACTGCTGGTTTTATACACTGTCTGCTCTGTAGAAGGCAATTTAGTTTTTTCATCTACGTATAAAGAAACTACTACAAATTTTGTCCGCATCAGGCTATCAACTTCTTTGTTAGTCCAAACTTTTTCCTCCATACGCCTGCAGTTTACACAAGCCCAGCCTGTAAAGTCAATCAACAAAGGTTTATGTTCTGCCTTTGCCTGGGCCAGGGCTTTTTCATAATCATTGTGCAATGGCTTAATTCCTTCGGTAATTAAAACATGGTGCTTGTAAATACTGTAAGATAGTGGCGGTGGAAAGCCACTCATCAGCCCCAAACTTGCTGCACGGCTATTTGTAATACCAGGAATTAAATACAAGGTGGTTGCTGCAAATAAAATGATGAAAGCAATACGGATTTTTGAAAATTTCTTTACCGGGCTGCCATGACCAATTTTTAACCAGCCTGATAAATACAATACAATCATTGCACCAATTAAAATCCAACAACCAACAAATATTTCTCTTTTTAACAAACCCCATTGCTCCACATTATCTGCATTGGCCAAAAATTTTACTGCCAGGGCCAGCTCAACAAAACCAAGTACCACTTTTACATCAGTCATCCAGCCACCGGATTTTGGTAATGATTGCAGCCAGTTGGGGAACATGGCAAATAAAGCAAAAGGTAATCCCAATGCCAGGCCAAAGCCGGCAGCTCCGGCTGTAAGCGGCCATGGGCCTTCATTTGCAACATTGGCTAATAATGTTCCGAGCAAGGGACCTGTGCAAGAAAAAGATACAATGGCCAGCGTACCTGCCATAAAAAATATTCCGGCAACGTTACCCAGTCCCGATTTTGAATCTGCTTTATTGGCAATGGAAGAGGGTAACACAATTTCGAACAAACCAAAAAATGATAAGGCAAACAAAACAAAAACAGCAAAGAAGATAAGGTTCAGCCATACATTGGTTGAAATATTATTGAATATTTCCGGGCTAATGGTTTTGCTGGCAATATGAAATGGAATGGTAATGGCTACATAAATAAGAAAGATAAACAAGCCATAAAAAATAGCATTGGTAATTCCTTTACTTCTGCTCTGCGATTTTTTGGTAAAAAAAGTTACCGTAACCGGTATCATGGGAAATACACAAGGTGTTACCAATGCAATTAATCCACCTAAAAATCCCAATAAAAAAATTGCAAGAATACTCTTGTTCTGGGTACCCTCATCTCCGCAATTATTTACTGGGTTTTTTATATCTATAGATGCTGATTTTATTTTAATACCAGAGGCCACTCCACCCTCTAAAACTGTACTGAAAGCGAAAGGCAAATCAGGAGAAAACTCATCTCCTCTATTGAAAAAAACAGATAGCTTGCCCAGCAATTGTGCCGGCACTTTATTTTTAAACTGAACTACAGCTTTCCAGGTTGCATTACCTTCGGATACTATAAATTGTTTATTATTAAAAATAGGGGAAGTAATTTTTTTTGTATTGCCTGTAGCTGTAAAACTTTCAAGCAGGATGCTGCTGTCATTAAAAATCAATTCTACAGATGCTGTGCCATCAAGATCCTGCGATGGAGCATACAGCTGCGTACCAGCACCACCTGTGGATGAAAAAAGGAGTTCGTATTTTTTGTCGGCTAATTTATTAGCTTTAACTGTCCAGTTAAAAATGGCAGTGTTTGAACTCTCCTGCGAAAAAACAGCAACAGGAATTAAAAGGATCAGCAGTAGTAGGAATCGATTTCTCATAAATTACAATTGGTTATTTACTAAAAACGAGTTCTTATGCAGAACCCGTTTTATTTTTTGCAACTAGCTGAATTAGTTTAAAGCAACACTAAAATCTATCTTTTTGGGTGGCAGACATTTTTTATCATCGCATGTCTGATACTCAACACTACCCACTAAACTCGTTTTTGAGTTTGATTTTAATTTTACTATTTGTACAAAATCTACTTTACCGGCATATTGGTTGGCAGATATTTTTAATTTTTCATCTTTAAAAAGCTGCATCTTACCCACTTCTTTTACAGCACCTGCAAAATTTATTAACGGATTTTTTTTAAAAATAATTTCAGTTGGCTGGTTAATAGCATCTGCAGGCTGGGTTTGAGAATACAGGTGCCAGGTATTTTGTACAGCGGCAGTTATATGCACTTCGTAGGTTTTATCTGCAATTTTCTTAGACGTATAAGTCCATTTAACTGGGTCTGGCATTTGTGCCATTACAGTGCTGCCAATAAATATTGATAATGCTGTGTAAAGAATTTTTTTCATGTTTATATTTTAATTAAAGTTACAATCCAGTATTGTGCCTAAGTTGTAACATAAATTACATTCAGTCCTTTTAACATTAGTTTAGCTGAAACAAATGATTGAAAACTTTTATTCCATCTACGTTGCCCAATAAAGGGTTACAGGCTCTTTCAGGATGTGGCATCATGCCATAAACATTTCGTTCTTTATTACAAATACCGGCAATATTGTGAATGGCTCCGTTTGGATTTGTAGCAGGATGAATGCTGCCCTTTTCATCGCAGAAACGATAAATAATCTGGCGGTGCATTTCAAGGCTTTCCAATGTGGCTGTATCTGCAAAATATCTACCCTCACCATGTGCAACCGGAATTTGCAGTGCTTTGGAACCTTCTGTTGCAGCTTCTTTTATAAAAATATTTTTGCAAACAAACTGTTGCTGCTCGTTGCGCAACAATATGCCGGGCAACAACCCACTTTCGCATAAAATCTGAAAACCATTACAAACACCCAGCACCTTTCCACCTTTGTTGGCAAATTCAATTACACTTTGCATCATTGGGCTAAATTTGGCAATTGCCCCGCAACGCAGGTAGTCGCCATAACTAAACCCACCGGGCAGTACAATACAATCATCGGTTGTAAACATGCTGATGTCCTTATCCTTATGCCAAAGAGATATAACCTCCTGGTTTAAATTGGTTTCAAGTGCTTCTATCATATCCCTGTCGCAGTTGCTGCCCGGGAAAATTACAACGCCAAATTTCATAATATTGATGATAAAGTTTACAGGTGACTGGTTGGGTTGATAAAAAAACTAATTACTACAACTGTACAATATTTGTCCATTTAAAATAAGATGAATAATAAAAGACGCATTAAAGTCCACTTGCAGGTGGCAAAAGTATTATTAAAATATAAAAAAGGCATTTTTATTATCGCACAAAATATCCAAATGCCACAACAAAAGCCACCATCAGCCAATGCAATAATTGTGGAAACCATCTTTTTTGAGGATATAAAAATGCACAGCCAACAAATGCAGACATAGGTACTGCACACAAAATCCAGTATTGAAAAGTGTGTGCAGCATTAATAAAAGGAATACAAATCGCCACAAAAAAATATAAAAAAACAAGATTCCAGCTTTTACGGGTTTGCACCAGTTGTCTTAAAAAGTTTTGCCTTATAAAAATAAGGCCAACGATGGATGCAAATAGTACAATGATGATAGCAGCCAATGCCCATTTTGATTCATAAAAATGCGGGAAGCTGAGCGAAAAGCCGGGTAGATGATATTCTTTCCATCTATCGGTTAAAAATATAAAGGCCAATAAAAAATAATAGGGCGCAACAATACCCAATAAAGAAATCAGCCATTCGGCTAATTTAAAAGGCCTTGTTACAATTAAACCAACTATCATTAAAACCGTAAATGCAATGGATGGAAAATAAAAAAAAGTAGCTATGCCGATTGCAAAA
Source organism: Chitinophagaceae bacterium (assembly GCA_043745055.1). GTDB lineage: Bacteria > Bacteroidota > Bacteroidia > Chitinophagales > Chitinophagaceae > Ferruginibacter. Next base: position 13,606 of record JAYTTM010000888.1, read on the forward strand.
CCAATATTAAAAAGGGTGGCAGAAATATTGCGTGTATTGTGAAGGCTGCTCATACGTGCCCAAACCCATATCATCAATGTATTTACAATTAGCGGGGCCGATAGCACATTCCACTCTTTAAATAAAGATGTGATGAGCAGGTAAGCCATAGCTGTAAGGTAATTTGGCTTCTGCATCAACCGTTGCCCATTGGCCAATTGGTTGAATGTAATGGCCTGAGTATATAACAACAAAAAGGTTATTAACGGATAAATAGCTGGCAGTGAAGTTCCAATTGAATTTAACTGAAGCAATAATTGCTTAAATAAAAACCCATCAGTTTGCTGCGGTACCGGTTTATCTATTTGATGGATAAAAGAAGGCAACTTAAGCAATATGCCATAAACCAACAGCAAAAAAGTGTTGTAAGGATTGTTGGCTTTAAAAGTGCCGGTCACAATTATATTTTATGATTAATAATTGCAAAAATGAGCAATATAAATTTGTAAAAAAAATGAATGATTAAGCATCATTTTATATCAAGTACAAACCACTTCAATTTACAGGTTATGATTGTATATAAATAAATATACCTGGTACCGGAGCAACATCAAATATTGATGAAGTTTTTAAAAATCAACTTTAGCAAAACATATCTTACCCCGGAAAGTACTGGGAATAATTACTTGTCGTGGTCCGATTTTTTTTGCAAAACGAGGCATAAATTCATATCCCTGATCGTATGTTCTGAGGGTAGGATTGCGCTTTAGCGTACCATCTAATGAAAGTACTTTATCCATTAATAATTTATCCCGACGGGTAATATCATTAAAAATAAAATGAAGTTCGCCCCCTGTTGAAAAAGTACTGTAGGAAAGATGATTGTCTCTTTCGTCGGAATATTGTTGTTTGGGAATGATATTGGTCCACTCAGGAATGCCATTTTTTGCTACGCTCAACACCAGGATGTTATCGTAGTAATTACGGGTATTTTGCGAACCTGCTCCATTGCCAAACATACCATAAGGCCTGTAGTAGCCACCAAAACCGGGGTTGTAATAATTGTAATAATTATACGAATTAAGGTAGGGAGACCCATATAAAAAATCATTCCGGTTCCAATTATTTAAACCACTGGACTGGCTTGAATAATCTTCTGCATGTATAATATAACTACCATCTTTTTTTAAAATAATGTTCCGTATAAAGAAATCGTTGAATGCATTTTTTACATTCCCACTACTTTTAGCCATCGACCTTAAATCGTTATCAAAATGACTTAGAACTGTTGTATTTACACTATCGTTTGTAGCATCCCAAATAGAACAAAATAAACCATCTATTGGTCCATTTGATTCTTTATAAAAGAACGAATTGAGTATATAACGTTTGTTTAAGTTGTCGATTTTTATTTTTACTTCGTCAACAAATGTTTTGTTGAGGTTTAAAGTATGTGATAAAAAGTTATCGGATGCGGGGCCCTTGGTAATAAGAAACAGAGAAGAATAATAAGAACGGCTGCTGGTTTTAACGGCTGCAGAAAAAACAAAATTTCCTTCATTATCCAATAAAAAATCACTGAATGTGCTCCTGTTGTCGTCGTAGTCAAGATCGTGCCGGGATTTGTGCAACACCTGCAACTTATCATCGAGAAGGATGGTTGCAAATTGGTATTTGTCTTCTCTTTTTTGAATTTTAAAAACCATTATTTTTTTTCTGTCATCACTATTGATAGTAGAATAAATTTTATTATCGCCCAGGCCACCAATCTGAGTTGTATCCAACTCTATTGGTTCACTCATTTTTTTTCCTTCAGCATCCATTTTTACTGCCATGCAATAAACAATACTTTTTTTCTGATACTGATAGATCAAATAAAAAAAATCAGGATAAGCAACATAATCAACATTAAATACTTTCCCCGGTAAAAAGTCCAGATCTGCTTTATCCTTTAAGACCATGCTGTCGTTGTAAACATTCAATGAGTATTTATAACGCAGGTTTTTAAAAATAACGATATTGTTACTTACTCTACCAATAATATCAAAATTCATATCCCTGTTATCTTCAGTAAAGGGTTCAGAAAAAATAATTTGTTGTGCAAATGCCCCGAAACTACATGCTACAAAAAACAAGAAATATAAAAATCTCCGCTTCATAAATAAACAAATTTTAGAAAATAAAATTACACAATAATGCTCAATGAATATGTTATAATAATCGTAAGATGCAGCTATTGCTGATTTTACATTTAAACCTGTATGGTTAGGCATTTACTTCGCAAACGAATATTGCTACGGCCTCTAATAAAAAGTGCTAGAAAATTTCAACATAATCCGTTAAGAAATCAAGGCTGTTTGAG
>JAYTTM010000889.1:0-1130 GCA_043745055.1 Chitinophagaceae bacterium
TGGCGTTATTTTTTGCTGAAAAAGCCGGACTTTTATCATTCAGCCAACCAGCAGGGTTTGTTGATTTTAAATCCACCACCATTGCTCTTTGCCCATTTATACCAACCGCTTTTGCGTAAGGGTCTGCTACTTCATTACTCCAGCGCTCATTTATTTTTACCCTGAAAGTGTAATAGGTTCCTTTTAAATCGCCGCTTAATTTGGTATGCCAGCTGCCATTTGCGCCTTGCAAAAGTGCAATGGTTTTGTATGCCGCTCCACCATCACCATTTTTATATAATAATAATTCAGCAGCACTGGCAGGCGGGCTCCATATTTTAAAAGTTGCCGATGCCTTGTTGTAAGTAAGTCCAAGGTCTTTGCCTTTATAGGCCGGATAATTTTCAGTTGTAAATTGAGCCTGCAAGTGTTGCATCGCCACAAAAAATAAGAGGATAAAAAAATGTTTTTTCATAAACTGTAAATAGGTATTTGTTATATTTATTTCTCCAGCACCAGGTAGCCCCAGGCGTTTAATTCAATATTTTTATTGATAGATAAATTAACTGTTTCCCCGGTAAATATATTGTTGAAACTACCCTGTACCAGTTCATCATCCAGTTCAAAATTAACAGCTTCTCTTGTCATATTCAGGAAAACCAACACTTCCTGTTCCGCCTGCTTTCTTAAAAATCCAATAAGATTTATGTCTCCGGATGTTTTTACCATGTGAGTTGTTCCGGCAGTTTCGCCAGCACAAATCGCTTTGTTGTTTTTGCGAAGTGTAAGTAAGGTTTTGTAAAAATCCGCCATGGCATATTCACCGTTCCATGCTATCACATCTTTCTCAAAAAACTCCAGTCGTTTAAGGTTGGGCAATTCCTGCCCGCTGTAAATAAGCGGAATGCCATTCCAGGTAAAACTGTGCACGGCAAAAGCTTTGGCGGCATCGCCATATTTTTCATACTCAGTTCCGTTCCAGCTATTTTCGTCATGGTTGGCAGTAAACCAAAGTTTAATGGCGCTGTCATCCCCAATAGAATTATAGTGATATAAAATATTTTTCAGGCTGTCAACATCCCAATGCTCTTTATAAAAAGATTCCGTTTTGTGCATCCACGTCCAGGAGTAGCAGGCATCAAAAGCCTGGT
>JAYTTM010000890.1:0-15921 GCA_043745055.1 Chitinophagaceae bacterium
GTATCTGGCAGGGTGGTAATAAAAGATGAATCAATCATGTACCATATTTCCCGGTCGTTCTGCATTTTTTCCCCAATAACGCTATAGATATGCGCCATACTTTCTCCTACCGTATAGCTACCAAACTCTGTAAATATATTAGGCATCGGTACTTTACTTCTAACACAGGCTACCTTTATGTTGCGAACAATTTCATTGATCATAAACTGGTAATCGTACTCAAAACCAAGCGAATGCTTGATTGGAAAACCGCCGCCGATATTAATAGAATCCAACTCTGGACAAATCTTTTTTAACTGGCAATACAAGTTGATTACTTTATTCAATTCACTCCAGTAATAAATATCATCTTTTATGCCTTTATTCAAAAAGATATGAAGCATTTTAAGCTGAAACTTATGCTCAAACCCTTCTATTTGGTCTACATAAAATTCAAGCACGTCTTTAGCCCTCATACCCAATCTGGAAGTATAGAAAGGAAAATTAGGTTCTTCTTCTGCCGCAACTCTTATCCCTAATTTAAAAGAACCTTTTACATTTTTATAGGCCTTTAATTCTTCCTTGTTATCTAAAACAGGAATTACATTTTTAAATCCTGAATTTAACAAACGGGCAATGCGATTGGTGTAGGGCTTTTGTTTATATCCGTTACAAATAATAAAAGTTTCCTTATTTATTTTTCTACGGGAATACAATTTATTTACAATATCAATATCGTAGGCATAAGAAGTTTCCAGGTGGATATTGTGCTTCAAAGCTTCTTCTACAATAAATGAAAAATGAGAGCTTTTGGTGCAATAACAGTAATTATATTTACCCTCGTACTTATGCTTTTTAAAAGCAAGTTCAAACATCTTTTTAGCCTTGTCTATCTGCATCCCAATTTTGGGTAGATAGGTAAGTTTTAAAGGAGTACCGTACTTGTCTATAAGGGCTTTTATATCTTGCCCATTATATTTTAAATAGGAGTTTTCCAATTTAAAATCTTCCTGCGGAAAATTAAAAGTTTGATTAACAAGGTCGGCATAACTGTTATTCAGATCTCTCATTTACTAAATAGGTTTTTATAAATTATTTGCAAATGTAACAGATTGATAAATCTCTGCTTATTATTTTTTGGCGCAAAAAAAAAGCCAGCTGTGATTAACTCACAACTGGCTCTTAAAAATATAACAGGTTTCAATAATTTATTTAACCTGTGCAACCAGACTTTTAAAACTTTCAGGCTCATTCATTGCAAGATCTGCTAAAACTTTACGATTGATATCGATATTTTTTTCAGATAATTTATGAATGAATTCGCTGTAGGTAATTCCTTCTTCTCTTACTGCCGCATTGATACGGGCAATCCATAACCTGCGGTATTCTCTTTTCTTTAATTTACGGCCAACGTACGCATACGTTAAACCTTTTTCCATTACGTTTTTGGCAACTGTGTAAACATTTTTACGTTTACCATAATAACCTTTTGCGGCTTTAAGTACTCTCTTCCTTCTGGCCCTTGATGCTACTGCATTTTTAGAACGTGGCATATCTTAATTTTTTTGAATTTTAATAAATTGAAAAATAAATCAACTCTAGCTTACCCTCTAAGCCTAAGTAAACGCATTACAAATGCTTGTTGGGTTGGATGAACCATACCATCTTGTCTCATGGCTCGCTTGCGTTTGGTTGATTTTTTTGTTAAGATGTGACGTTTAAAAGGTTTTTGGAAGGAAATTAACCCTGTTCCGGTAACCTTGAAGCGCTTTTTGGCGCTTGAGTTTGTTTTAACTTTTGGCATTTAATAACTTATAAATAGTTACTCCCTGCTGGCGCCCCGAACAGACGGGAACTTATAGAGCCTTGTGGGAAATGTGTGAAAAAGAATTTCTTTTTCGGGCGGCGAAGGTAAGGGTAAATTTCAGAAAATAGATAAGGACAATGAAAATTTAATAGCAGATAGGTAAATTAAAAAGAAACATTTTTTTTATTTAATGCTTTTTGCAAAAAAAAGTTATGAGTTTATAAAAAAGGGAAGGCCAACAGCCTCCCCTTTTTACTAGTATTTATATTTAATTATTTTGCACCTGTTTTCTGCTTTTTCTGGCTTTTAGGAGCAAACATCACCAGCATTCTTTTTCCTTCCATTTTAGGCATGCCTTCTAGTGCGCCAACCTCTTTTAACCTGTCTGCAAATTTCAACAACAGCAATTCACCTCTTTCTTTAAACATAATGGCACGGCCTTTAAACTGAACGTGGGCCTTTACCTTATTGCCATCCTGCAAAAACTTCTCTGCATGTTTACATTTAAATTCAAAATCATGATCATCTGTATTGGGTGTAAATCTTACTTCCTTTACTTCACTCGTCTTTGACTTTGCCTTCATCTCTTTCTTCTTCTTCTTTTCATCGTACAAAAACTTATTGTAATCGATGATTTTACAAACAGGTGGTGTAGCACCCGGAGAGATTTCCACTAAATCAAGTTGTTGATCCTGGGCCATTTTCAATGCATCTGCCGTAGGGTAAATACCAACTTCAATGTTATCGCCTGCCAATCGTACTTCCGGCACTTTAATCATGTGGTTAGTACGATGTTCTTGTTGTTGCTCTTTTCTAAAGCGGGGGTTGAATGCGCCACGGGGTGGCCTTGGAGGGAATGCCATATTTTATTTTACTTATTGCTTACAATCGGCTTTTTGCAAGTGTAATAAGATGTTGTGTTTTTTGTTTTTAATATAATGCCGAAAAATAATTATAATTTAATGAATGCAACTGCTATGCCAACAACTGCACTGATTATTGAAATAATTTTTACAATGGTTGTTGTGAATCTTTTCTCAATTTCAGCCTGATTTTGCAATATTAGTTTTTCTAATCAGTAAATATCAACTTTAGTGGCTAAGAGATTCATTTCTTAATCAAACTTGTAATAAATAATAGCTTCAATTTCTTCTACAACAACTTTTGCATCAGCTTCATTTTTGATGTGCCGATGTAAAATTTCATAAATTTTAAAAGATTGTGTTACTGTCACTATGTAAATATAGTTTTTTATTCAATTGCCCTTTTACTTTTTACCTCTTCATTTACCAAAGCAATAAATTCATCAATACTTTGAACTCCAATATCACCCTTACCTTGCCTGCGAACAGCTACTGTGTTTTCACTCATTTCCTTTTCGCCAATCACCAGCATAAGCGGAATTTTAGCTAATTCAGTATCTCTGATTTTTTTACCTATTTTTTCATTTCGGTCGTCTATCTCAGCTCTTATATCTGCAACTTTTAACTGCTGCTGAACACTTTCGCAATAAGGTATAAACTTATCACTAATAGGCAATAATTTAACTTGTGTTGGCGCTAGCCACATTGGGAATTTACCGGCGCAGTGCTCAATTAATACAGCAATAAACCGCTCCATACTTCCGAACGGAGCCCTGTGAATCATAACAGGCCGATGCTTGGCGTTGTCTTCTCCAATATAAGTAAGATCAAATCTTTCCGGCAAATTATAATCAACCTGAATGGTGCCTAGTTGCCACTTACGGCCAATGGCATCCCGTACCATAAAATCTAGTTTAGGCCCATAAAAAGCAGCTTCCCCATATTCAATCACGGTGCTTAAACCCTTTTCTGCAGCGGCTTCTATAATTGCTTGTTCTGCTAAATCCCAATTTTCGTCTGTTCCAATATATTTTGATCTGTCATCTTTATCCCTTAAAGAAATTTGTGCAGTATAATCCTGAAAGCCTAAAGAATTAAACACGTATAATACAAGATCAATCACTTTTTTAAACTCATCTTTTACCTGACCCGGCATGCAAAACAGGTGAGCATCATCCTGGGTAAAGCCCCTCACCCTTGTAAGACCATGTAATTCACCATGCTGTTCATACCGATATACTGTACCAAATTCGGCCAGCCTTAATGGTAAATCTTTATAACTGCGGGGAGATGTTTTATAAATTTCACAGTGATGAGGACAGTTCATTGGTTTTAAAAAGAACTCCTCTCCTTCCTGGGGCGTTTTAATAGGCTGAAAACTATCCTTGCCATATTTTTCGTAATGACCGGAAGTAACATATAAATTTTTATGGCCGATATGTGGTGTAATCACAGGCAAGTACCCGGTATCCATTTGTGCTTTTTGCAGAAATTGTTGCAGTCTTTCTCTCAGCATAGCGCCTTTAGGGAGCCACAAAGGCAAGCCCATTCCCACTTTTTCAGAAAATGCAAACAATTCCAGTTCCTTACCTAATTTTCTATGGTCTCTCTTTTTGGCTTCTTCCATCATTACAACGTATTCTTCCAGTTCTTTTTGAGCAGGAAAAGTAACACCATAAATGCGGGTAAGCATTTTATTTTTTTCATCATTTAACCAATAAGCACCGGCTATATTGGTTAATTTAATGGCCTTAATAAAACTTGTATTGGGAATATGCGGCCCACGACACAAGTCTGTAAAACCCCCTTGTGAATAGAAAGTAATTTCGCCATCATTGAGCCTGTCGATAATTTCCAGTTTATATTGATCCCCTTTTTCTGTAAAATATTGAATGGCATCAGCTTTAGAAACATCTTTTCGCTCATAGGCAGCATTGTTTTTTGCCAGCTCAGCCATTTTCTTTTCAATCTTTATCAAATCTTCTTCGCCAATGGTTTGCCCACCTAAATCAACATCATAATAGAAGCCTTTTTCACCGGGAGGTCCATAACCAAATTTCACGCCCGGATAATAAAACTCCAGTGCCTCTGCCATTAAATGTGCAGAAGAATGCCAGAAAGTTGACTTACCATCGGTATCGTTCCAGGTTAACAATTGCAAAGCGGCGTCTGTTGTAATAGGCCTGCCTGCATCCCAAACAGCACCATTTATTTTTGCTGCCAATACCTTTCTGGCAAGACCTTCACTAATTGATTTGGCTACATCCATAGCCGAGGTTCCCATTGGGTATTCCCTAACAGCACCATCTGGTAAAGTAATTTTTATCATTTTAAATTTATCTAATCCTTTAATTTTGAGGTGCAAATTTAACGAACTATTAGCGAAGGAAAAATTTATCACCAATAACTTTGCAAAGGTTTTAAACAGAAGCTATAAACACAAACGCAATAGTGAACATGAAAAATATTTTTATACTTTTAATCATTACCCTATCATACCTTCCTTCTTTTTCACAAAAAATTAATGGACAATGGCGTGGCTATTTTGATAGCAAAGGAGATATTGTACTAAGCGGTAGTGACAATACTGAATATGTATTGGAATTGGAAATAAATGATACTGATGTGTCTGGTTTCTCTTATTCTTACTTTCAAAACAGGCGTTATTATGTAATCTGCAAACTGGAAGGTATTTATTACAAGGCCAGTAAAAGCATTAAGGTTATTGAAACTGAGCGAATAAAAGGCAACACTCCGCCTGATTTTTTTGATTGTTTTCAAATTCATTTTTTAAATTATAAAAAAGAGGGTAATGAAGAGCAACTGGTGGGAAAATGGAAAACGTCTCCCGGCCAAAGATCTAATTGCGGTGATGGCAATACCACACTTATAAGGCGAACACTAAATAAAGACTTATCCACCTTTAAGGCGCCGCCAAAGGAATTTACTAAACCCGCAGTAAAGTCAACTGTAAAAAATACTGATCAGGTAAAAAATATCACTAAAAAAGTTGCTCCTCCCGTTAATACTACTAATGCTACCTACAATACTATTCCAAAGAAACCTGAATCAATAAATAAAAAACCGTCCACTTCTACTAAACCTTCTAGGCTTGCAACTATAAACAAAATTGAGAGTACTATCAAGGAATCACCCACAGCAACAAAGCAGCTTCCAAATAAAATTGAAGGCCTCAGTACATATCCCGGTATAAATTTTGAAAAAAGAAATACGGATGTATTAAAAAGTATTGAAATTGAAAAGGAGACTTTTACTGTAACACTTTATGATAATGGCGAAGTTGATGGCGATAGCGTTTCGGTTTTTTACAATGGTAAACTAATATTATCGCATCAAAGATTGAGTGAAAAGCCAATCACTTTCGTACTGGACGCAACAACAGGTTATGATGTTAATGAGCTTACGATGTACGCAGAGAACCTGGGAGAAATAGCACCTAACACTGCTTTGATGGTAGTGAAAGACGGTGATAACAGGTATGAGGTAAGGATTGCATCCGATCTTAAAAACAGCGGCAGCATCCATTTTATACATAAACCGAAAACACAATAAAAATTTGGGCGCATCGTTATAACAAGTAAATTTTATATCCCCGTGAAAAGAAATTTATTTTTAGTTTATACCTTATTTAGCCTTTTTTCAATAAATAGTTTTACCGGATGTAAAAAGGGTATTAAAGATGCTGTAACCCTAGATAAAGCTTCAGGAAAATGGAGTATAAATGCCATAAGGATGCAGGCATTTAATGGCACAACTCTTTTAAAGGATAGTACAATACCCTGGAGGCCGGTAGTAGAAAACTACGTTTCTTTTGATGGCATTTCTAATGTAAACTATTGCTTTAACAGTTCCACTTCTACCGCAGGAGATTATAAACTTTTACCCAATGACTCAATCATGTTGAGAGTAGGAAACGACAACAGGCGTTGGAAAATACTGTTGCTTACTGCAACCAACTTTAATATTGAAACTACATCTGATGATGATGATAATTTTCCGGGTGCCACTGTAGTTACCTATCAAGGGTTTGTGCGCTAATACCTTCCTTACTTTTTTTTACAAAAACTTCGATAAAAAAAATTGTCAACAACTGAATTAAGTTATTTACTGGCATATTGTTGACTTCCGTTCAATAAGCTGATACCACCAAATAATACACAGGCTGTAATAAATAATAATTCATTTATAAATGGAACTGTAATATTACTGATTGCAGCCACGCCTTGTGTCATTAATAGTACTTCATTAACGATAATTCCAGCAGTAAAAATTTTTATACCGGCAAATGTTTTGGCATTGAGCAAAATTAGTTTTTCATCAATCAAATATCCCAGCAGGAATAAAGTAATTACTCCTAGTAAAACCAGGTGCAGGTAACCAATTACAATTGGGTGAAATCCAAATGCAAGTTTACTAAGGAATGGAATAGTAGAACCAAGTTGCAACAACAGTTTAATTGAAAAAGCAATCGAAGAAAAAAGCAGTAACCACTGCACTGTTTTATTTAAGCAACCCTTTATAAATAACAAATGTTTTTTTATCTCCAGTACAAAAAATATCCAGCTTGCCACCTGGCTGAAAGCTGCCATCACTACCAGAATATATAACCATGCAGGCATTGGTAGCCACAATGCAGAAAGCAGGTAGGCAGGCACACAAGCACCGGCAAAAAGCCAAAATATTTTCTTTAAAACGTTTGCTGAAACATTACTTAAAAGTTTATCTGTAGCCAACCCCAAACAGGCAAATAAAAACCATCCATTGTATTGAAAATGCAAATAGAAATACACCGAAGCTAAATACCAGTTTTGATGCATACTTTTTGTAACCATCATAAATGCTAGGGCAAAGGTGCCGGCAGAAGATAGTACATTAAAAAACAAAGCTGCCTTTATCCACCAATGACTTACACTCTTTTGTGGCAGGCTGTTTAAGTCTTTCCAATACATTACCACAAATACATAAGAAACAACTACAGAAAGCGTGGAAAAGCTGATAGAAAAGAGTCCATATCCCTGCAAAGGAAAACTGACAAGCATGCCATAAGCAGTAAATAGATTGGCATTGATTATCCACCTGTATTTTGTTAGCATCTCCTCCCCTTTTTGTACAGCCATAAATGCAACAAGTAATACCATCAACGCATGCGTAATCCACCCTGTAAAAGCAAAATGTGAATGCCCGTGTAATAAATGGCTTTGGTCTATAAAGGGAAGAGCAAAAGCAATTTTATATCTAAGAACTAAACCAAGTAAAGAAATTAATAGCAGGTTAAATATAGCAATGTTGGAATAGCGTCTCAAAGAAAAACCCATAGTAAAACATTTGCTGCAAAGGAACTAAGGTAAAAAGGAAGCTAGTATGATTACAATCATAAATCAATAATACACTTTACCCTTATCTATAACAAGTAGCTTTTTTTCATGCAGATGCCGGATGGTGCGTATGACGGTTTCAACCCGTAAACCAGTCATGTTAGCAATTTGTTGCCGGGTAAGATTTACTTTATTGCATTTGGCACAAAAGTTCTTCTTGTTTTGTTTTAGATAATTCAACAGGCTATTGATGCTATGTTCCGGATCCTGACTGGCCAACTCTTTTAATAAAAGAAATTTAAACCGAAGCCGTTCCGACAAAATTTTAGAAAAAATAAAATGTATTTCAGGCTTTTCTGTTAGCAGTTGAAGAAAAGGAATACGATGTAAACGTAAAATAACAGCATTGGTTTCTGCAATAGCACTGGCAGCATATGGCAAATCATCAAAAAGTGGAAGTTCACCAAAACATTCCCCTGGTTCAATCATATTTTGGATGAACTCTTTTCCATCATCATCTATATTAACCCATTTTACACTGCCACTTTCTAATTGATGGTAAAAGTTGGCTACAGCCCCTTCATGAAATATCACTTCCCCCACAACTACTTTTTTATAGCATGCACCTAACGCAAGCAATGTATCTGTATCAATCATTTTTTGGAAACAATTTATATAAGTGACAAAACTACCAGCACCAATAAATCACCTATATGATTTTCAACGGTTGCTTCTATGATTTTCATCATGTCTGCACTTAATATTCTATAGCGTTAAGCTGATTTTTAAAAATTATGATTGAAAGCATAAAGTAAGATTTACATGCTGAGTAATCTTGCTCTATCAATTAAAAAACAAAAACCTTCATTTATGAAAAAATTAGCAGTCGTATTATTTCTCGGAGCATTAATAGCATCCTGTGGTGGGGGGGCTGGCAGCGATACAAAAGCAACAACAGACCCTTATGATGCCACAAAAAAAACTGATAATGGCAATCCATCCTACGATCCAAAGAGAGGAGAAGGAAAATTTACAAAAGTGGATGTACCTGCAGCATTAGATGCAACCATGGCAGGTAATGGCGAAAAAACTTTTGGAGTAAAATGCAGCAGTTGTCACAAATTAACAGCCGAAAAGTTAGTTGGCCCTGGTTGGCAAGGTGTTACCAAACGTAATACCCCTGAATGGATTATGAATTTTGTAACCAATACAGATGCCATGATTACTAAAGATCCAAAAGCGCAGGCGCAACTGGAGATTTGCCTGGTGCGTATGCCCAATCAAAATTTAAGTGATGATGAAGCAAGATCGCTGTATGAATTTATGAGGAAAAATGATGGAGTGAAGTAGTGAATGATCAATGGTGAATGGTCAATGGGGAATGGTCAATAGAAATTAGTTTACAGAGGATAAGAATGTTGTGTTCTCCATAACAATAAAAACAATAAAACAATCATTATATGAAATATTCAAAACAACTGCTGTCCATATCTTTACTAGTATTGGCAGCAACAATTTTTAATTCCTGTAAACCAAAAAATGCAGGTAGTGCCGTTAGCTCGGATGCTGCATCCAAATCGTATGTAGCTCCTGGCAAGTACGATGAATTTTATAATTTTGTTTCGGGTGGTTTTAGCGGACAAATGAGTGTATATGGTTTGCCCAGTGGCAGACTGCTTAGAGTAATACCCATATTTTCGGTTGATCCGGAAAAAGGATATGGCTACAGCGAAGAAACCAAACCGATGCTAAATACATCCCATGGATTTGTTCCCTGGGACGATCAGCACCATACAGAACTTTCGCAAACAAATGGTGAAATTGATGGCCGCTGGATATTTGCAAATGCCAACAATACACCCCGGGTAGCAAGGGTTGATCTCACTACATTTCGAACAGCAGAAATAATTGAGTTGCCGAACAGTGCAGGTAACCACAGTTCCCCTTTTATTACAGAAAATACAGAATATGTAGTAGCCGGCACCAGATTTAGTGTACCACCCGATGACGTAAACGGAGATGTACCCATCAATACCTACAAACAAAATTTCAAAGGGTATTTAAGCTTTATCAGTGTGGGAAAAGGTGATGGGAAAATGGATATTGCTTTTCAAATAAAATGTCCGGGTGTAAACTTTGATTTAAGCCATGCCGGTAAAGGAAAATCTCATGGATGGTTTTTCTTTAGTTGCTATAATACAGAGCAAGCCAACACTTTGCTGGAAGTAAACGCTTCTCAAAAAGACAAGGATTTTATAATGGCCGTAAACTGGAAGAAAGCAGAAGAATATTTAAAAGCAGGCAAAGGAAGAAAGCAGGCTGTTAAATATGCCCACAACGTTTACGATGAAAAAAGTCATACCGCTACATCAGAAATCAGAACAGAAGTAACAGTGCTGGATTCAAAAGAATTGAAAGACATCTGCTACATGATCCCTTGTCCAAAATCTCCTCATGGTTGTGATGTTGATCCAACCGGAGAATATATTGTAGGCAGTGGCAAACTGGCTGCATTGATCCCTGTATTTAGTTTTAATAAAATACAAAAAGCCATTGCAGATAAAGCATATGATGGTGAATATGAAGGTATTCCTGTAATTAAATACGAAGCTGCTTTGCACGGCGAAGTAAAGAAGCCAGGCCTTGGTCCATTACATACTGAATTTGATGGCAAAGGAAATGCCTATACTACTTTCTTTGTTTCCAGCGAAGTGGTTAAATGGAGCATACAGGATTTAAAAGTATTGGACAGGGTACCTACTTATTATTCCGTTGGTCATTTATGCATACCGGGTGGTGATAGCAAAAAACCAACTGCAAAATATTTAATTGCCTATAACAAAATTACAAAAGACCGTTACCTGCCAACAGGGCCGGAACTGGCGCAGAGTGCACAATTGTATGATATCAGCGGCGAAAAAATGCAGTTGATACTCGACTTCCCTACCATAGGCGAACCTCACTATGCACAGGCTGTAGCAGCTGATGTAATTAAAAACAAATCAGTTAAATTTTTTAAGATTGAAGAAAATACCAACCCATATGTATCTAAAGGTGAAGGCACTACAAAAGTGGTAAGAGCTGGTAATAAAGTGGATGTTTATATGACCTGTATCCGTTCTCACTTTTCACCCGATAACATTGAAGGCATCAGGGCAGGTGATGAAGTTTATTTTCATGTAACCAACCTGGAACAAGATTGGGATGTACCACATGGTTTTGCAATTAAAGGAGCAAACACTGGTGAGTTATTGATTATGCCAGGCGAAACACAAACATTAAAATGGATTGCCGAAAAACCAGGGATATTCCCTTTCTACTGTACTGATTTCTGTAGTGCATTGCATCAGGAAATGCAGGGATATCTCAGAATATCTGCTGCAGGAAGTAATGTTCCATTAACTTTTAGTACAGGAACTAATATGCCAAAAGCAGATACTACTAAAACCCAATAAACAAACGATTAATGGCCGGTGAGATTGAAATTTTATTACATCGGCCGTTATTTTCCAAAAACCAAATTCTTAACCTGATAAATAATACAAAAATGAAAAATAAATTATTTTTTGCCCTGCTATTAATTAGTTCATTGATGGCTTGTAATGATACCGCTGATAAAACAACAGCTGCAACAGATAATACAGCTATTACTACAAGTGCTGGAGGCGGACAAGAAAATGTACAAGATGATGCATCGGCAAAAGATGTTGTAAAAGTAGCTATATCCTCTAAAGACCATACCACACTAGTAGCCGCTTTAAAGCAAGCTGAACTTGTTACAGCTTTATCTAATGCAGGACCATTTACAGTTTTTGCACCTACAAATGCTGCATTCAACAAATTACCTGCAGGTACTGTTGATGGCTTAATGAAACCAGAAAAAAAAGAAGATCTGCAAAACATTCTTCAATACCATGTTTCGTTAGCAACAATGAAGGCTGAAACTTTTAAAGACGGCCAGGTATTAGGCATGGTGAACGGAGACAACGTAACAATTAACATTAAAGATGGCAAGGTTATGTTGAACAACAGCGCAACTATAATTGCATCTATCCCTGCATCAAATGGCATAATACATGTAATTGACGGTGTGTTATTACCACCGGCAAAAAAATAAATTTATTACAGCCATTTCTTCTTTTTGGTGAGCTGCATAAAACAATTCAAAATGAAAAATAAACTAAGCATTACCAGCAGACTACTGCTGGTAATTGCAGCCATAGGATTGGTGGTTGTATTATTTACGCCTATCTGGCGGATAGAGTTAGACGCACCACAATATCCAGAAGGCCTCCGCCTCACCATTCATGCAAAAGGCCTGCAGGGCAATGTTGATATCATCAACGGATTAAATCATTACATTGGCATGAAGACCTTGCACAATGCAGACTTTTTTGAATTTACTGTGCTGCCTTATTGTATAATATTTTTTGCTGTAGCATTTTTATTGGTTGCTGTTATCAACAGAAGAAGATGGTTGAATATATTGGTAATACTGTTCGTTATTTTTGGCATTGTAGCCATGGTTGATTTTTGGCGATGGGAGTATGATTACGGGCACAACCTCAATCCCAATGCGGCCATTATAGTGCCTGGAATGGCTTACCAACCTCCGCTGATAGGATTTAAACAACTGCTAAATTTTGGTGCATATTCTATACCAGATACAGGAGGATGGATCTTTATTGGAGTTGGTTTGATATCGGTTATATGCTTGGTTATGGAATGGAGAAAAAGCAGGTTAGAAAAGAAAAAAAATCTCACTGTAAATCCAGCAATACTGCTGTTTTCAATCTTATTGATGAATAGCTGTAATACAGAACCGCAGGCAATTGTACAAGGAAAAGACAATTGCCATTTATGCAAGATGACCATCACAGATCCAAAGTATGGAGCAGAAATTCTCACTAAAAAAGGAAAGGTTTATAAGTTTGATGATGTGCACTGCTTATTGTCATTTTTACAGACAAAAACGTTGGAAGAAATGCAGGTAAAAGAAATTTATGTAGTGGATTATACTGGCAACCATTCTCTGGTAAAAGTGAATGAAAGTTTTTTATTGCAGGGAGATAAAATACGTGGGCCAATGAATGGTAACATTATTGCATTCAAAGATAAAGACAGCATGAAAAATTTAGCCGCACAATTAAAAGGAGTAGCCATTAGCTGGGAGCAATTAAACAAATGAAAACCGTACTTATCATATTGTGCTGTTGGTGTGCGCAGGCAAATGCCCATATAATTAAAGTAGGAAATCAACAAACATTTAAAACTATTACTGCAGCAGTTGCAGCAGCAAAAGCAGGAGATACCATTTTGGTAGAACAGGGAATTTACAAAGAGAAAAACCTGGTAATTGATAAGCCACTTGTGCTAAAAGGAATTAATCACCCGGTATTGGATGGTGAAAAAAAGTACGAAATCATTTCAATCAAATCCGACAGGGTAACTATAGATGGATTTTTGCTGCAACATACAGGTGTATCAAGTATGACAGATTTTGCAGCCATTAAAATTTGCAACAAGCATTATGCAACCATCATCAACAACATTATCAATGATGCCTTTTTTGGCATCTATTCCCAGCAAGGTATTAACTGCCTGATACAAAACAATACACTTACCGCCAATGCCAAAGAAGAGCAGCAAAGCGGCAATGGCATTTATTGCTGGAAGAGCGATAGCATGCGCATTATTGCCAATACCATCAGCGGCCACAGAGATGGTATTTACTTTGAGTTTGTAACCAATTCTGTTATCTGGCGAAACAATTCTCTTAAAAACCTACGCTATGGCCTGCATTTTATGTTCTCTAATGATGATGCCTACATTACAAATATTTTTGAAAATAACGGAGCCGGCGTAGCAGTTATGTTTTCGCACGGCGTAAAAATGTTTAATAATTATTTCAAAGAAAACTGGGGCGATGCAGCCTATGGTTTGTTGCTGAAAGAAATCAACGATAGTTATATCGAAAACAATCGCTTTGAAAAAAACACCATGGCCATTTATGCAGAAGGCGCCAATAGAATTCATATGCAAAAGAATGTGTTTAAAAGCAATGGCTGGGCATTGAAGATTCAGGCAAGTTGTATGGATATTACGTTGCAACAAAATAATTTCATTGGTAATACATTTGATGTAGGCACCAATGGTTCGCTGGTAATGAATACGTTTAACAATAACTACTGGGATAAATATGAAGGCTACGATTTGAATCATGACAACCAGGGCGATGTACCTTATCGGCCGGTGAGTATGTACAGCATGATCATTGAACGAAATCCTCCTGCAATGATTTTATTTCATAGTTTAATTACATCGCTGATGGATAAATCGGAAAAAGTTATACCGAGCCTCACACCAGAAAATTTAAAAGATGAACATCCATTAATGAAATCAATTCCGCTATGATTATTGCCAACAATATCAATAAACAATTTGGAAAACTAAAGGCGCTGAACAATGTAAGCGTTACTTGCAACAAAGGTGAATGCATTGCGTTGATTGGCCCCAATGGATGCGGTAAAACCACTTTAATCAAATCTATTTTAGGTATGGTAGTCTGCGACAGCGGCTTTATTACTTTTAATGGCAAAAATATTTTACACGAATGGCAGTATCGTACTGCCATTGGATATATGCCTCAAACAGGCCGTTATCCGGAAAACATGACCATTGGGCAGGTGCTTGATATGATGAAAGACATCCGTAATAATAAGGATACTACATTGGATGAAGAACTGGTTATTAAATTTGAACTGAAAAGTTTGCTGCATAAGCGCATGCGCACTTTATCCGGCGGCACCATGCAAAAGGTAAGTGCGGCACTGGCATTTCTGTTTAATCCTGCTGTATTAATTTTAGATGAACCCACTGCTGGACTTGATCCGGTTGCTGCCGAAATACTGAAAGAAAAAATCATTGCAGAAAAAGCAAAAGGCAAATTGATTTTGATTACATCCCACATACTAAGTGAATTGGATGAATTGATAACACAGGTAATTTATATGCAGGATGGCCAATTGATTTTTCATAAATCTATCGATGATTTAAGGGCACACACAGGCCAGAAAAAATTATCTAAAGCCATTGCATCCGTAATGTTAAAAAACAGGTAATGAAAAAAATCATTAAATATGTAATTATAGATATCCTTCGCAATAAGATTGTGCTGGCATATACCGTATTTCTTTTATTGCTGTCGTTCAGTATTTTTAACCTGGAAGATAACAGTGCCAAGGGACTACTGAGTTTACTCAACATTGTGCTGATTATTGTACCATTGGTAAGTATTTTATTTGCATCCATTTATGTGTACAACAGCGCAGAGTTTTTAGAGCTACTGGTAAGTCAGCCATTAAAACGAAATACCATTTGGCTAAGTATTTTTATTGGACTTGCATGCTCCCTTACCCTAGCCTTTTTTGCTGGCGTGGGTATTCCCGTGTTGCTGTATGAATTTTCTGCAACAGGTATTACCATGCTTTTAGTTGGCTTATTGCTAACAATTATTTTTGTTGCCATTGCTATGCTGGCAACTGTAAAAACAAGAGATAAAGCCAAGGGCATTGGCGTTGCCATTTTATTGTGGCTGTATTTCTCTATATTATTTGATGGGCTGGTACTGTTCCTGTTATTTCAATTTGCAGATTATCCATTGGAAAAAGCCATGATTGGCATCAGTGCATTGAACCCCATAGACCTCAGCAGAATATTAGTTTTGCTAAAGATGGATGTATCAGCATTAATGGGCTATACAGGCGCTGTGTTCAAAGATTTTTTTGGAACAGCTACTGGCTTAATAATTGCAATATTGGTATTGATGTTTTGGTCAATAATTCCTGTTTGGCTTTCTGTAAGAAAGTTTAACCGAAAAGATCTGTAACTAAAACAAGCAGCTTAATTCTATTATAAAAATGCAATACCGGGGAAT
>JAYTTM010000891.1:0-1130 GCA_043745055.1 Chitinophagaceae bacterium
TGGGTTGCGGTTTCCATAGCAATATATTGACGGGCTTGCATTGGAAATACCAAAAAACGGATTGTCTCTGGGTATACTTCCATCAGCTTTTATACGATGAATTTTACCCAGATCGTTGGCAATACTTTGGGGGTTTTCCTTTTCATTGCCTCTTTCTCCAACAGAAAAATACAGATAGCCATCTTTACCAAATACCATTTTACCACCATAATGATGGTGAGTGGTACTATAGGGTTTAGCCACAAATATATCCTTTTGATTTTGCAACAGGTTACCACTTAAAGTAGCCAACATTATTGCAGTGGTACTCTTATTGGATCCTGCGCTTTCGGGTTTACTGTAACACAGGTATATCTGGTGATTGTTCTTAAAATCCGGGTGCGGCAATACATCAAACAAACCTCCCTGTCCCTTGGCTAGTACCTGCGGCACACCACTAATTTCCTGTAATGGATTTCCCTTAATAACACGGTATAATTTACCATCTCTGTCAGTTACCAATAATTCATCGCCGGGCAAAAATGCAATGCACCAGGGCATATTTATTCCCGCTGTAATGGTGTCTGTCTTGATGTTTAATTGTTGTGTAACAAAAAAACCGCTTTGGATAGTTTTATTTTTGAGCGGTTGAGCTTGCGCATTGTTAATGCCTGTAAGCAGGTAGCTTGATAAGTCATGGATTTCTCTATCGCTAAAAGTAGGTTCAAAACCAGGCATACCATCATTGGGATAGCCATATTTAATAGCTTTAAAAATGGCTGATTTGGTTTTACCAATTTTCCAGGTATGATTAACATAAGTAGCCATTTGTTGTCCATGGCAACCTGCACAATATTTGCTGTATTGCATGGCTGCTTTCGCAGTGTCATCATTGGAATATTTTTTTGCACTAATACCTCCATAGGTAATAAAAACTCCGGGAACAATATGCCAATTATTGTTAACCAGATAAACTAAAAATAATACTGGTAAAATTATAACAGTTGATACAAATAACCTTCTGTTTGTTGTCATACACAGGCATTTAAAGTGATTAAAATTTACTTAAATTTACTTAATTTGTTTTATACCTCGTTTCTTTTTGTTCAGGTTTTATATACCCAACGATTCGGCTTTAAAAAACTCAATAA
>JAYTTM010000892.1:0-1129 GCA_043745055.1 Chitinophagaceae bacterium
AAAGAAGGCAATTATTCAAAAGCAGTAATTTACTATAATCCTTTAGTTGACGCTAATAAGTCAGGAGTTGGCTATTCTACATACCCTTATTTAATCTTAGCTTTTGACCAAATTGGCAATTCTAAACAAGCGCAAGAATTAATTAGACAACTAAGGGTAAGGGTAAATGAAAACATTAAAGAGGGAGTAGGATATTATTCTAGGAGCCAACAAATTAGATGGTTAAAAAGCGATTTAGAAAAGAATGTCCTCCAAATAAAAGACTCTAATATAAAAGACTCTTTACAAAATTTAATAAAGGATCTAAATGAGATTATTGTTAGATTAACAAGCTGAAACTGGAGCTAACAAAAGGTTGGTAAAATACTGACAGAAGTTATCTTCATCATTTGTAGTTCTGTCGTTTTCCTTTAGCTATTCACCACCCCATCCCCATTTCCTTATCTTGCGTGCAGATGATGCAGCAACAAAAACAAAACCCTCAGCAGGCCTTTGTAAAAATTAAGCAGTACTGTACTTACCAGGAACGTTGCCACAGCGAAGTAAAAGAGCGGCTGTATGGTTATGGATTATTAAAAGTGGAGGTGGAAGAAATACTTAGCAAACTGATAGAAGAAAATTACCTCAACGAAGAACGTTTTGCTATACAATTCGCAGGCGGAAAGTTCCGGATAAAGCAATGGGGGAAAGTGAAAATTAAATATGAGTTAAAGCAAAAATGGGTAAGTGATTATTGTATAAAAAAAGCGCTCTCACTTATTGATAACGCTGCGTATTCAAAAACTTTGTACAAATTAGCAGACCTTAAAATAAACTCCCTCAAAAGCGAAAAGAATATTTTTATTAAGAAAAAGAAACTTCAGGATCATTTATTAATGAAGGGGTTTGAATTAAACCTGGTAAAGGAAATTATTGCTGATTTGTAAATATTTGTACATTTTTTACGAAGCATATTTAACGCTTTGTATCATTTTAATTTTTACGCTATAATGTTAGAAGCTGTTTGAGTTAAATAAAATATTCATCAGGTAAAGGCTAATGGCGGCTTTCAGACTTCCTAATAATCGGAACAGGCAGTCAACTGTTGTGTAAATTTCTGTTAGTCTATGCCACAACCGCCGTCAGGGTT
>JAYTTM010000893.1:0-4195 GCA_043745055.1 Chitinophagaceae bacterium
CTTATTTCATTTGGAATTACTAATAGAAAAAGTTCACGTAATTTTTTATTTGATGAAGATAGCCGCCTCTGCGGCTGGATGAATAATGTGACAGGCGAAAAAAAAATTTCAATTGATAAGCCCAATCTTACTCCAAAAGCTTACAGTTGTGTAGTGGTTTTTGAACCGAAAATTTTTGATCTTATCCCACAGCGTGGAAAATTTTCTTTGGTAGATACTTACCTCAGCCTTGCTGCTGATTATCCCATTTATGGTTACGACCATTCCGGCGATAAGCTGGTAGATGTTGGTAAGCCTGAAAGTGTTGCAATTGCTGAAAGTTTATTTGAATAGCAACTTATTCTTTTACCCTAAATTAATAAAGGCATTATTAATAGTTTATAAATTGAGGCGTATTAAAGTCTTACTCTCAGCTATGTTTAGTGGTTTAGAAGTTTAGCGGTTTAGATGAAAGCCTACATCACAAACCGTCATTAATGCTTCACTACAATTTTTTGTGTTTGTACTGCATCAATACCACTTATTCGCAACAGGTAAGTACCCGAAGGAATATTTGCTGTTGATATATCGCTGGTAGTAGAAATAATTTTTTTCTGAATTAATTTTCTTCCAACAGCATCAAGTAATTCTGCAATGGCAGTTGTATTTATAGGGGCTGATATTTTTATTACAGCATTTGCGGGATTGGGAAAAACAATAAATAAACCTGCAGTTTTTTTATTATTCAGCAACACAATTTTACTGTAACTAAAAGTGCCATCCTTATCAATTTGCCTGATGCGGTAATACAAACTTCCTGTTGGAATATTATTTTGCGTAAAGTTATATAACCTACGGCTGGCTTCAGTTATGGCGATGCTGCCAATGTTGATCCAGTTTTTTGCATCGTAACTAAATTCCACGTTAAAACTGGCTGCATTAATTGCAGGTGTAGCAATCTGCCATTGTACCGATGCAGTTGTTTTATTGATAAACGATGCTTTTACATCAATGAATTTTACAGGGAGTGTTCCAAATAAAAAAGGTGTGGGGATATTCTCTCCTATGTCTCCGGCATTGCCATTTTTGTTAGGATCTATAACAGTAGAATCTCCATTGTTGGAAGAGTCTGCAACATTTACAAGGCTGTTAATATCACCACTGCCAATATCTGCTTTGGCAATGGCGGTATTTAAATAGGTAATAAAGCTATTTAAATTAGTAACCCTGCAGCTGATTTGAATTTTAAAAAAATAATCTCTGTTGGTTAAAGTTCTGTTTGGAAGATTGTGGCCGCTAGTCAATAAGTTGGTATTGGTTGTTCCATTATACAAAGGGTTTATTGTAAGCCCGGCTGCATTGGAGCCGGGTACAAAACTGGCACTTACATTTGAAATATTAGCCGTACCAAAAGGTACCGACAGGTCATCTGATAACCCAATATTATTTAGTAACACATTGCCGAGGTTTTCTACATATATTTCATAAGTAAGATCTGCAGTATTGCTGTTTATTTTTGTGCTGCTTAATAATTTTTTGGTGCAACCAACCGATGGGGTAACGCTGGTATTGTCAATTGGTAGCTGCCCATTTTGAAAAGCCTTTTCTGCACCCAATACATTTGTTGCAATATTGTAGTCGTAATAATAGCAGGCATTTACAAAGTTGGCCCCGGTTAATTCCAGTATACCATTGAGGTAGGCAATGCCATAACAATCTTTAGGAAGTGTTTTTAAAAAAGTAGCGGTAGCTGTTGTATTTCCGCTGTAGTTATTTATTTCATACAGTTTGCTGATACCGTTTCCCAGACAGGCAAACATTCTGCCATTTGGTAAAATGGTAAGGTCTCCGCTGGCAATGGTATTGGGAAAATTGCCGGGTGCGAATTGTAATATTCTTGTATTAATAACGATACCGGTATTTACATCAAATTTATCGAGGCTGCATTGCCCGGTGGTGGGATTGTAATTAGAAAATGACCAAAGGTCTCCATTATTATCAAACTCAAAATTATTACTCACATAGCTGTAGGAATATGTTGGTGTAACAGGAATGGTAACAGGGCAGGTAATGTTCATCGGCAAGCCAATATCCAGTACCCATATTTTTGTTTGAATGCCATCTCTTACATCTGCCACATATACTTTATTGTTTGCCGGATTGTAGGCTATAAAAACACTGTAGATACTGGCTGTTTGTGCAGCAAGATTACAGTTGGCCAATAAAACAGGACTTCCCGATAGTGGGCTTTTTATCATGGAGAACCAGGGTTGGCTGGAGCTATTACAGGCACTGCCACCAAAATTTATCAGTACGGAATTTTGTGCTGTTGACAATTGGCAACACAAAACAATAACTATAATAAACAGGTTTATTTTTTTTGTAGAACTTGCTTTCATAACAGTTAATTAAAAATCAGCGAAAAAAATCCTGTGAGCATTTTTAAAGAAAAATTAGTTAGTAAATAAATTTTAACAACAGGGTATTTGGAAAGATGTTGATGAATAGTTGCATCCTAAATATAAGCAATTATTTACTTGGTATTGATTGTTGATAGAAACAAAAGTACAATTAAATGTGTCACTTTTTTCCATTACAACCTACCTTAAACGCCAACAACTTTTCGATTAGAAAAGTTGTTGGCGTTTATTATTTATGCTGCGTTGTTAAAATCTTAATCCTTCTTCTCAAAAAGTTCTTTTTTGTCTACAACTTTTACTTTTTCTTTTACTTTTAGTTTTTTACTTACCACTTCATAAGGGCCGCTAACAACCAGGTCGCCCTCTTTAACACCTTCTGTAATTTCAATATTGTTTATATCCTGAATAGCAGTTTTTACTTTTACTTTTTTTACCAAACCTTCTTTATCTACTACAAAAACCACTACATCTAAATCATCCATGCTGGTTTCTTTTTTTTCATCTGTGGTTTCATCAGGTTTCTTTTTTTCTACCTGCAGGCTGTCATTTCTATCCCTGGTAGTAACTGCATTAATGGGTACACTCAATACATTGGGGTGTGTTTTGGTTTGTATATCTGCACTCGCACTCATGCCAGGTTTAAACGGGAAACGTCCCTTGCCCAACAAATCAGCATAGCTTTCGGGGAGCAGGCGTACATACACTTTGTAGTTGGTAACATCGTTGCTGGTATTGGCCAAAGCAGTTTGTGTGGATGCACCGTTGTTGCTGCTTGCAATTTGGGTTACAATGCCTTTAAATTTGCGCTCGCTGTAGGCATCTACTGTTACAACAGCGCTGTCGCCCAGGTGTACTTTTGGTACATCACTTTCGCCAACATCTACTCTTATTTCAATTTTGCTCATGTCTGCAATACGCAGCATTTCTGTTCCTGCCATCATATTGCTACCCACAACTCTTTCACCTTTTTTTACGCTCAATAAACTTACCACACCATCCATCGGCGCTAATACTGCCGTTCGGCTTAAATCTTTATTGGCTTTGGCCAGGTTAGCCTGGGCGCTTTGCACGGCTGCCATTCCACCACGTATACCTTGCTTTGCTGCATTAAAATTAGCTTTAGCAGTTTTGTAGGCAGCATCTGCAATATTAAATTCATTGCTGCTGATAACCTTATCATCATACAACCGCTTCTGCATGCCATAGGTTTTTTCTGCCTGATCCATATTAGCCTTTAACGCATCCAGTGATGCTTGTGAGTTGGCAACCTGTGCCTGGCTTTGCATAACGCCGCTGCTGGCTTGATTAGCCTGTATGCTGTAGATATCTGCATATATACGGGCTACAATCTGACCTCTTTTTACGGTATCACCTTCCTGTACATTTAGTTCGGTAATTTCTCCGCTTACATCCGGACTTAACTTTACTTCTATCTCCGGATAAATTTTGCCGCTTGCATTTACAATTTCAATGATCGTTCTTTTTTGAACTTTTTCTGCAGTAACCTTAGTGCCCTCATCTTTACCAAATACCCCCGCTGCCTTTAAGCCCACGAGTGCTGCTATCAACAATACTAAACTTATCAATATCCATTTTACTGTCTTACTCATGATTACTTATTTGATTATTTATGGTGAATGGTGAATGGCTAATGGCTAATGGTGAAATGCCACTGCTAAATGTTTAAAAATATTTTATTACCAACATTTGTTTTTCATGGTATCATCGTTGTGTCACTCACTTATACTATTTGTTCTTTTTTCAGCTAATTAAACTATTGGCTTGTTGTTAAAAGG
>JAYTTM010000894.1:0-1128 GCA_043745055.1 Chitinophagaceae bacterium
GTTGCAAGGCTGTTGATAGCTTCCATTTTCCCCAACGCTTCTATCCAGTTCAGGATATTTTGCTGATTACGTTTTTTCCATTTTTCCAATGCCAGCACCTGTTGTACATCCCATAATAAAAAAATATCCAAAGGAATAAAAACAACAGGATTGTATCGCAGATCCATTTTATCCAGCAACTGTTTTAATGTTTGTAGTTCTTTAGAAGCTTTTCCATTTTGTAAGCGAAAATATTGTTGAATTTGCAGCAAATAGGGTGATGTAAAAGTGGTGCTTTCAATCAATGCAATGCTTCCTTTTAATACACTTATTTCATCTACAATTTTTGATAATTGTTGTTGAACAGGTGTTGCCCGTTTACTGGTGAAATAAGCAATTATCCCGAATACAAAAATGAAAAGGTTGCAGATTCTGTCCGGAACAATGTTTAATAAATTTAGTGCCATTATCGTGAGGATAATAGCTGGCAATAAATATTGTAATATGGCCCAGGGCTTAAAGGATAGGAAAACTGGCGGTTGTTTCAGCCAGTTTTGTAAACGATCTTTTGTAGTAGCTGCTATTTTCTTTTCTATGCCAAGTGCTTGTAAGTCTTGTCTGAATTGGGTTTTAGCAGATAACTCTCTTACAGCATCTTGTCTTTCCATAATGGTTGCTGCATTAGAAGGTTGTAACAACCATGCAGCTAATGTGCCGCCTCCCACGTACGAGGTTGTACGATTAATATATTGATATAAGGAGGCTCTACCGAAAATATCAACGTCATTGGCATACAAATGATCATGTTGTTTATATTGGTTGCCTTCGTTAGAATGTAAATAATCTCCAATCAATGCCTTTAATTCATCTTCATTAATAAGTAGTAAATTTTTATGGTGATTGATTGCAATCTTGTTATCCAGATCTATAAAAATCAGCCGGGTAAATACAATCAAAAATAGCAGCGTAACCGGTACAATATATAGCCAACCCAATGGCCAAAGCCAATATAAAACAGGAAAAGATCCAACTGATGAGCACAACCTGCCCAAGCCAAGCAGCCTGTTTTTTTGTTGTAATTGCAGTAGTGTTTGTTGAAGTTTTAAAATACGCTTCTGGTAATAATCTGCCGGCTGTATGTTCATGTGT
>JAYTTM010000895.1:0-1128 GCA_043745055.1 Chitinophagaceae bacterium
GAATATTCACCAGCACCTTGATATGGGTAAGCCCAAAGCATTGGCGATATCAGATGCCTGTAAAGAAATTGCATTCCCGAAATTGCTGATCCTTTTTTGCATTCTGGCTGTTTTTGCACCGGCTTTCACGATGGGCGGCATTCCCGGTTCTTTGTTTTTGCCACTTGCACTGGCCATTGGTTTTAGCATGGTTTTCTCCTATTTGCTGGCACAGACTTTTGTTCCTGTTATGGCTAACTGGATTATGAAAGTAAAGCATCATAAAAAAACAGATGGAGTAGAAATGTCGGATGCAGAAGAGTTTGTTGCTTCCGGTTTAAATAAAGATGGAGGGGAAGATGATACCTGGAATCAGAAAGCGGTCTTTCTGGAAAAAGAAATTAATAAACCGAAAAAGAATGGCTTTGAAAAAATGAGGGCCCGCTATTTGAAATTTATAACCCGAGTGATGCCTTACCGTAAGGCAATAGTATCCGGTTATATTGTTATCATTTGCATTATAACGGGATTGCTTATTTCAAATATCGGAAGAGATGTACTTCCAAAAGTAAATGGCAGCCAGTTTCAGGTAAGAATGCGACTGCCCGATGGAACACGCATTGAGCATACAGAAGCTACTACATTACAATTACTAGATAGCATCAACAAAATTGTTGGTAAAGAAAACGTTTCTATTACTTCTGCGTATGTAGGGATGCATCCACAATTATTTTCAGTAAGTCCTATTTTCTTATGGATGGCAGGTCCGCATGAAGCTGTTTTGCAAATTGATTTGAAGGCAGGAGTGAAGTTCGATTTAGACGAGTTGAAAGATAAGATTAGAGAAACAGCTAAAGGGATCGATGCAAAAATAAATCTTTCGTTTGAACCGATTGAACTGACCGATAAAATATTGAGCCAGGGCTCTCCTACGCCCGTTGAAGTGCGTTTAACCGGGCGTGATAAAAAATTGAATGAGCGCTATGCTGAAATGCTGGTGAATGAGTTGAAAAAGAATACTTATTTGCGAGATGTTCAAATCGGGCAATCCACTAAATATCCATCCATCAATATCAATATCGACCGTATCAGGGCAGCCCAATTGGGTGTTGACATCACCGATGTTTCCAGGTCATTGATCGCATCCAC